>DEQA01000116.1:1738-3280 GCA_002359075.1 Planococcaceae bacterium UBA3378 | reverse complement strand
GTTACGCGGCTTGATTTAATCAAATATGCCGGGGCGTCGGGTGATTTCAATCCGATCCATACGATTGATGAGGACGCATCGAACGCCGGCTTGCCGGGCATTATCGCACATGGTATGTGGACGATGGGCAATCTCGCCAAGCTGTTCACCCCTTATGTAGAGGATGGGTTTATCGAGGATTATGCGATCCGTTTCCGGAACATGGTGTTTATCGATGATGTCCTGACATTGCAGGCGGTTCTCCAAAAGGAGGAAGAAAACAAACGGGAATTCAAAGTGGCGGCCGTGAACGGGAAGGGTCAGGAAGTGGTGAACGGGACAGTCGTATTCCGTCTGTACGAGGTAGAAACGGCCGGGTAAACGGCAAAAATAATCCGAAAAGGGGTGGAGGAATGAAGACGATTCCGGATGTGGACGTATATGTTCGTTTTTGCGAAACAGATGCAGGGGGACATGTCAGCAATACAAGCTATTTCTGTTATTTAGAAGAGGCGCGTACGAAATTCTTCACGGCTATTCATTTCGGTTTTGAGCAGGCAAATGAGGAGAACAGCTTCATTTTGGCAAGAACAGAATGTGATTTTATCGCCCAGGCCTATGCAGCCCAAACATTAACGGTGAAAAGCAGTATAGAGCACATCGGGACGAAAAGCTTCACGCTTCTTCATGAAATCTACGAAAAGAAAACAGACACCTTGGTTGCCAGAGGGCGGGCGGTTGTCGTGTGCTTCAACTTCCTTGAGCAGCGGTCGGTTGAGATCTTCCCTGAGCTGCGCCGGACACTCCAAGAATATATCGACACAGGCACCATACAAGAAGTATAGTATTCCGATCATAGAAGCTTTACTGTAGGCAGCACTTACAGTAAAGCTTTTTTACGTGTGATGCTATAATAATAGAAAAGGATGTTATACATAAAAAGCGCAGTGTAGGTTGGAGGTGCATGATGGAAAATAAAGCGAAAGTCATCCTGCATATTGATATGAATAGTTTTTATGCTTCTGTAGAACAGGTGCACGACCCTTCCCTAAAAGGAAAGCCTATTGCCATTGCAGGCAATCCGAAGGAGCGGCGCGGCATTATTGTCACATGCAGCTATGAAGCAAGAGCGTACGGTGTCTATACGACCATGCTCATTGGTGAGGCAAAAAAGCTATGCCCGGAGCTCATTGTTATCCCGCCGAACTTCGACCGCTACCGGGCAGCATCGCGGGCGTTTTTTTCCTTGCTGAAGGAATACAGCGAGATTCTTGAACCTGTGTCGATTGATGAAGGGTATCTAGATATTACAGAGCTGTCAAAAACGCGGCATGCGCTGGAGGTAGTAAAGGAAATCCAGGAACGGATCTACAACGAGCTGTCGCTGCCATGTTCGATCGGTGTTGCCCCAAATAAGTTTCTTGCCAAAACTGCGAGTGATATGAAAAAGCCGATGGGAATTACCGTGCTGAGAAAGCGCGACGTACCGGAGCTTTTGTGGCCGCTTGATGTTATTACAATGCATGGTGTCGGAAAGAAGACGGCAGAAAAGCTGAACAGCAT
>DEQA01000116.1:0-1592 GCA_002359075.1 Planococcaceae bacterium UBA3378 | reverse complement strand
GTCGGCAATTCCACAACCCTTCCATACGATGTGACCGAGCCAAAGGAAATAGAGGATGTTCTCTATACGCTGTCGGAAAAGGTCAGTAACCGTCTGAAGGCAAAAGGGCTGGTCGGTACAACAATCAGCACGCAGATCAGGTATAACGACTGGAAAAACCAAACGAATAGCCGGACGATCCATAATGGCACAGATGAAACGGGAAAAATTTTTGATATTGCCCGGGACCTTGTGATGGAGCATTGGAAGGAAAAGCCCGTACGCCTGCTCGGGGTAACAGTCGGCAATGTGATCGACAAGACAGCCCGCACCGAGCAGCTGTCTATTTTCAGTTTTCAGGAGCACCTGAAGGACGAGCCGATCATCAATGTGATGAATGAGCTGGAACGCAAATTCGGCGAAGGTATCATCCAGCGCGGGGTAAAAGGCAAAAGACCGGGGAAATACCAGGCCAATACAAGCTTCAGCAAGGACTTTCTGGATGATTTTAAATAACGAAAAGACAGTCTTCCACCCGATCAACGGATGGAAGACTGTTAATTTATCTGCTGTTTTTTAGTAATGAATAAACATAGGTATCATGCGCTGTTCCATTCTGAACGATATAGTCCCGTAGCACCCCTTCTCTTTCGAACCCGAGCTTTTTTAAAAGCAGATTGGAGGCATCGTTTTCCGTAAAAACGACAGCACCGATACGGGTAAGACCAAGATCGCTGAATCCATATTGCAGAATGCGTGTTACAGCCTCTGAAATATATCCTTTTCGCCAGTAATCAGGATGGAGCTCGTAGCCGATTTCTGCCCGCTTATGTTTAAATGACAGCATATTAAATCCGACAGTGCCGATCAGTCCCTTTACACCTTTTCTTTCGATTCCCCAGCGGATTCCTTTCTTTTCTTTAAAGCTTGAAGAGAAAAATTGAATCAACGCTTCCGCCTGCTTTATATCAACAAACGCTTCCTGACCGTAATGCTTTAGTAATTCCTCGTTTGAAAAACACTCGAAGATATCTTCCCGGTCGTCTTGTGTGATTTCCCGTAACAGCAGTCGCTCTGTCTCAAGTGTCGGAAACATCCGAGTCCCTCCTTTTTTATATAGTACATACAGAATACCATATTATGGATGACTTTGGAGTGACTCATTACAATGCCTCGTAAAAGTAAACAATATCTATTTAGAAGACGGGAAATATTCCCTCATTTATTTTCGCTGTTTCTATTGCTTCTAACGTAACGTAAGAATTTATAATGGACATATCAACAAAAAAGGAGCCTTCACCATAAGCTGGGGATGACAACCTAGTATGATTACGAATTGATTGGAGTGGCGGCTGACGACTTCTTGGGGATCAGTACGGGCTTAAAAAACCAATAATTTCGGGGTAATCCCCGAAATCATTTAGTTGGAGCCGTGCCCCCACAAAAAAATGTTTAGCCAGGACGGAAATCAATCCCATGTTGCGGTGATGAACGAAAAAAAGAAGGAGATCAACTATGTATGCAATCGGTGCATTTTCGAAGAAGACAGGTGTAACGATCAGGACACTCCGCTATTATGATGAGAAACATCTATTGAAGCCTTCCTACGTATC
>DEQA01000218.1 GCA_002359075.1 Planococcaceae bacterium UBA3378 | reverse complement strand
AGAGTAGGACATCGCTTCGCAATTAGAACCCAATCTTAATAGATTGGGTTTTTTGTTTGCCAAAAAAGCCCCAACTACCAAACACCGAAGGTGAGCCCGGCGCGCAAACCGAAGCATTCATTTTCAACAGGAAAACAACAAATACGATACGAAGTCCCCGAGGAGTGGGAGGACCAAGAAGGACAAGGAAACAAGGGAGCAAAAGAAGGAGCGTACTTTGTATGTGACTGAAAGAGTGACCGCCGATGGTAGTTGGGGGCGCTCCCCTGTGAGAGTAGGACACCGATAGGCAGTTGAACCCATCCTGTAGAGGTTGGGTTTTTTATTTATAAGGATGAAGAAGGGAGAAAAGCAGTTTTCTTTCATTCCTCTATTCCTTATTCAATTTACCTTATATTAAAACTCTAATATATTTCTTATGTCATTAAGATAAGAATGGCTGATCGGTAACTCGGACCCGTCTTTCATTTTAATGATGAAGTTTGAGGTAATATCCCTATAAATCCGTTGAATGAAATAAATATTAATGATATATGATCTGTGAATACGAACAAAAATATCCGGTAATCGTAATTGAAGTTCCTTTAATGTAACAGTGGTTTTATATTGCTCGCCTTGTCTATAAAACCATGTTTTTTTATGAAGACTTTCAATATGAGATATTTGCTCAATCGGAATGGGACTCCACTCGTCATTTTGTTTTCCTGTCAGAAAGCGATAGCTGTTAGCAGGTTTTGCTTTAAAGAAGGGAGGAAGCACAATGACAATTGCTCCTCTTACTCCATTCACTGAGATAGGATAACCAACGGCATAATAGGGTGTTTCAAATAGAGAGCTATCCATGACAGCATCAACTTTTTTATTTGTCTGTAAGACTTTATGGGCTACGCTATCAGGAGGTATGGAAGCCCCTACCTTCAATGAAATCTTATGATGACCAGATTTAAAGTAAATAAATGTATCTTCTGCCGCGATGGCAATAGAAGCCTCCTCCGGAAGCCAATCTTCTAATATAGCTTTATACTGCTCAAGAATTTCTTTTTCAATCGTAAATTTATCCCCTGCCATTTTGATATATCCTCCCCTGTGTTAACTGTTTTTACCTATTTCATCCTTCATAACTAATGATTCGTCTTAATATTCTAACATTTTATCAGAAAATAATGAAAAATAAAATAACCTGTTATATATTAATTAACAAGAGGAAGTGCTGTTATGGAACAGGGGTGGAGTTATTTTCCTGACAGAATTTCTATTTACTACAAATGGGAAGGTGGAAATTTATCATGTCAACGCGACAAGAAAAAATTGAAACAATTAAAAAGGACTGGGCTGAAAATTCACGCTGGAAAGGTATTGAACGCCCATATTCAGCAGAGGAAGTAGTGAAGTTACAAGGATCAGTAGTAGTTGAACAAACATTAGCAAAACGCGGAGCAGCCCGCCTATGGAACTCTTTGCATGAAGAGCCGTTTATCAACGCGCTTGGAGCATTAACTGGTAATCAGGCAGTGCAACAAGTAAAAGCAGGTCTAAAAGCTATCTATCTATCTGGATGGCAAGTAGCAGCTGATGCAAACCTTTCCGGTAATATGTATCCTGACCAATCTTTATATCCTGCTAACTCTGTGCCCGCAGTAGTAAAAAGAATTAACCAAGCGCTTCAGCGTGCTGACCAAATCGATCAGGCAGAGGGACGCGAAGGTTTCGATTGGTTCGCACCAATCGTAGCTGATGCAGAAGCAGGCTTCGGTGGACCGCTAAATGTATTTGAGCTTGTAAAAGGTATGATTGAAGCAGGTGCAGCGGGTGTCCATTTAGAAGATCAATTAGCTTCTGAGAAAAAATGCGGTCACTTAGGCGGTAAAGTATTACTTCCAACTCAAAACGCAGTACGCAATTTAATTTCAGCGCGCCTTGCAGCGGATGTAATGGGTGTAGACACAATTTTAATCGCTCGTACAGATGCAGATGCAGCTGACATGGTAACTTCAGATATTGACCCGCGTGATGCAGATTTCATTACTGGTGAACGTACGCCAGAAGGCTTCTTCCGTACAAAGCCAGGTATTAAACAAGCAATCGCCCGCGGTTTAGCATATGCACCATACGCAGATTTAATCTGGTGTGAAACTTCAAAACCATCTCTTGAGGAAGCTCGTGAATTTGCTGCAGCTATTCATGAAAAATTCCCAGGTAAAATGCTTGCTTATAACTGCTCACCATCATTCAACTGGAAAGCGAATCTTTCGGAAGAAGAAATTTCAGAATACCAACGTGAGCTAGGTAAACTGGGCTATAAATTCCAATTCGTTACATTAGCTGGTTTCCACAGCTTAAACAAAGCAATGTTCGAACTGGCTGCAGATTACAAAGACAATGGGATGGCTGCTTATTCAAAACTTCAACAGGCAGAATTTGCGCTTGAGGAGCAAGGCTACACAGCTACTCGTCACCAGCGTGAAGTAGGTACTGGTTACTTTGACGAAGTATCACAAGTTATTTCCGGCGGTACATCTTCAACAACTGCGATGGCCGGTTCTACTGAAACAGAACAATTTGTATAAGATCATCTGTCTGGGCATCTCTCGTCACACAACAAGAGAAAGACAAATACTAGTTTAATACTGTGTACCTGCATGTCTCTTGGGTGTGCAGGTATGCATCAACATACACAAAGGTAGGGGATTTGGAGTATGAGTCAAGCCACAACAGGTAAATTGAAAATTGTTGGTGATGTCACACCACAAGTAGAACAGGTACTTACACCTGACGCAGTTGAGTTTTTAACTCAGCTTCACGAAAAATTTGATGACCGGCGTAAAGAGCTGCTTACATTCCGTGCAGAACGCCAAAAACGATTAGATGCCGGGGAGAAACTCGACTTTTTGCCGGAAACGAAGCACATTCGCGAAGGGGATTGGACAATCGCACTGCTTCCGGAGGATTTACAAGACCGCCGTGTTGAAATTACAGGTCCTGTTGATCGTAAAATGGTCATTAATGCATTAAATTCAGGGGCGAAAATGTTTATGGCATGTTTTGAAGATGCTTCTTCACCAACATGGGAAAACATGATCAGCGGGCAAGTCAATTTGCATGATGCCATTCGCCGTACAATCGCTTATACAAATCCGTCCAATGGCAAGGAATATAAGCTTAACGAAGAGACTGCTGTTTTATTAGTACGTCCTCGTGGATTGCATATGGTTGAAAAGAACGTCACGGTAAATGATGAAGTGATGTCTGGAAGCTTATTTGACTTTGGTTTATATTTCTTCCACAATGCCAAAGAAGCCATTGCCCGTGGTACGGGTCCTTACTTCTATCTGCCTAAATTGGAAAGCCATTTAGAAGCTCGCTGGTGGAATGAAGTTTTTGT
>DEQA01000051.1 GCA_002359075.1 Planococcaceae bacterium UBA3378 | reverse complement strand
TAGAGTAATATCTTACTGTACTAAATATTTATATGAAAAGAGGCTAAATCATTGAAGGCAGTTCGTATTTTATTGGCTTTATTTTTGTCATTTGGTTTTTTGGCAACAACACCTGCTTTGGCAGCAGAAAAAACGATTGATGAGTATTTCATGGATGATGTGGATTACGATCATGGGGCATATGAGGAATTGGAACGTTTCTTATATGCAGATATTATAGATGGCTATAAGGAGACAGGAGTATATGAAGAAGACGGAGAAGAATATGAGTATACATCCATTCTTTTAAAGCCGGAAAACAGTATTACACGTGCACAATTTACAAAAATTTTGGTTAACGCGATGAATTTAACATCTGGAGAAATCCAAAAATCATTCCCTGATGTAAACCCTTCACACTGGTATTATGACTATGTGCAGATTGCCAGCAGCAGAGGAATTATCACGGGAAAAGTAGATGGCACGTTTAAACCGAATGATAAAATTACCCGTGCACAAATGGCTGTTATGATTTATCGTGCTTTCCATCCGACGGTAGATTTTTCAGCACCCGAAAAAACGTTCAAAGATGTCCCGCAGCATAATTTTGCTTACGAAGCTGTCGTTAAAACAGCAGGTGTCGGCATCATTAAAGGATATGGAGAAAATTTCAAGCCGAATGATTTTGCAAAGCGTTCCCAAGCTGTATTGATGATTGACCGTGCATTACATCAAGAACCTGGTACGGCTGAAGACAAAGCTGCCGTAATCCAAACGGTAGACCGTAATGTCACAGAAGAGTTTTTATACTCTGACCAGCAAAGCACTCAGGCGCTGGAAGCTCTTTATCGTGAAACAACAATTGGTTACTATCTGGCTTACTCACTTGATAGCCTTGAGCTAGTAAATGATCCTGAGTATGGTGATGTATCCATTACGATGAAACAAATAGGTGAACATTCAAGCAGTATCATTTCTTTAAATAAACGTTTTGCAGTAGTGAAAGTGGACAATTTAAAGGTTCAGGTTTCTATGAGTGAACCTGATATGAATTTTGATATGACAATTGATTTATCAGGAACTGCCTATCTAAAGAAAACAGAAGACGGAACGTGGAAAATCTATAACATAGTCGATGATGAAGAAGATTATGAAAAAATGTTAGACGATTCCTTAATTAGAAATTAATACAAAACCCCCATCTCTTAAAAGATGGGAGTTTTTAGGTTCTTATATAGTTAACAAAGCCTTGATGGAAAGTGCCATTTCGTAGTTATCACATTTTTAAGCCTTCAACAAATAGTTGAACATTATTTCTTCCGTTGTTCTTTGCAGCATACAGTGCATGGTCAGCTCTTCTGATCGCATGTTTTATCGATTCTTTTTGATTAGGCTGCCCAAATTGAATAGATGAAACGCCAAAACTGGACGTCACATAAATTGTTTGGTCATGAATACGTGTCAAGCTTTTCGAGATGTTTATCCTGATTGTATTCGCTAATTCAAAGGCTTCCTTTATATCTTTTTCAGGTAAAAGAACGATAAACTCTTCTCCGCCGTACCGTCCAATGATGTCTTGCGGTCCTATGCTGCTTTTTGCCAGTTTGGCGACAGTCCTCAGCACAATATCCCCTGCTTCATGTCCATACGTATCATTGATATGTTTAAAATGGTCGATATCAAACAATATTAAGGAAGCATGCCCTTCTTTTTCCCTGTTAGATGCTAGCTTATTTACCGATTGTTCCATAAAGTATGTTCTATTATAAATATTCGTTAACCCGTCATAGCTTGCCAGCTGATGGAGTTTCTTCTGCAATTCTACTCTTTCCGTTATATTAGCAAATGTAATAATAGTACCTATATTTTTTCCCTTTTTTAATACAGGAGAAAAACGAACTTGATAATAGACCCTGTAGTTGTCTTCTGCCTGTTCATAATCACATTCCTCTCCTCGGCGGATTAGCGCGGCAAGCGGCTTATCTTCAGACAATACACTTTCTATTTGCCTGCCTATCGAAAATGAGTTCAGCATCGACATGACTTGCTGTGCTGCCTTATTATAATCGACGATAACACCATTCTCATTAAGCACGACAACTCCTTCAATCATACTTTCAAACACCTTTTCCCTCGCTATCGGAGCGACATGAAACATCTGAAAGGAAAATAGCGCCAATCCATGAAGGATGAAAGAAATACTAAGAGAAACCGGTCCTAAATCAATTCCATAAGGGCTTAAATCGTTTAAATAAAAATGATTTGCTACAATCGGCACAAGCAACCCCGCCATCATCATCAAAATCTGCATCCTAAACCGAAACAATGACTTTCTTAATTGCAGCAGTAAAATCGTTATACTAATCGAAAGACATAGGAAAAGATAAAGAGAGTGAACATAGAAAAAGGGACCGTATTCAAAAACGGCTACCGGAAAAGGTGTATCCGTCCGCAGCCCTACCGATGCATAATATAAATGATGAAGCTCATTTGTATGCTGGGTAAATACAGTGATCAGCGGAATGCCAAACAATACATATAAGAACGGCCGACTTATTTTATGTCCTACATATTCAAAACACATGAGCAAAACAAAACCAGGAAGAAACGGCATGACCAAATACTCGATCCCCAACCAAAATTTAATTCCCTTCAATGTAGTACTCGTTAATTCAAACGCATAAGAGAAGGAAAAGACCGCTGACAGCAAGGTAATAATCGTATAATGGCTGGCACCTGGTGCATTTTTTAATTTTACATATGAAAAAAGGGCTAAAAGGAGGCTTAACACCCCCGCAACAACAATCATTACAACATATACAAGCAACTCGTCAGCCATGTATTTCTCCAATAATAATTTTCTACCATTATATAACTCTCTCTTCATATATGACCAGTAAGTAATCCTCAACATACTGTTGTAAGGAATAGCAGTTTGCATATTTATGAGGGGCCCCTTCTCCCTTTATGCTCTAAAACAATAAAAAACGGTATGAAATATTCCGTTCACACCGCTGCTAAACTTAGTATCTATTTCTTACTGCGCCGGAAGACCACTTTCCAAGCTGCAAAATTTACGATGGCCAGTACTATTAAGTAAATGAACGAGCCATATGTGATGTTTGAGGCCATGAAATAATGGATACCTGCCATGATCGCTAAAGGAATCATCAAGATGAGGGTTTTCCAGCTTTGGGCTTCTACCATTTCATTATTCGGCTTGGTAAAAGGAATGTTGTTTCCAAAACCTATATAACAAAAGACTGTGTACAAACAGCTGGCAAATAAAACAGCAGCTACATCGGGCAAGATTCTTACCCCGTAAATTAAGCAAAACACAACACTCAAAAAGATATATAGAGGTATATACAGCTTACATAAAAATGCTTTTAAGCTTCCTTTTTTTAAATCTGTATAGTCCGCAAGCGGCAAGGCTTTATAGATCCATGCTGCTTTATACTTCGCTGAATGACTGAGCATGAGCACAGCGCTCGGAATAATCAGCATACTGAAATAAATATTTATATAGCTCATGCTTACGGAAAAATCCATATGGTCTGTTCTAATAGTACTAAAAATAAAAATAAAAGGAATGACAAAGGCAAATCCCAGCGATGGATAGACCTTCAGTTTAAAATCCCGCTCTTGCTTCATCATAAGAGTGGCAAAACGATAGAAGGCCCTTTCCTCACTTGTTCGGCAAATAAGGCTCAGTAATAACTCCTTCAGAGGAGACCGTTTTTCCCGCTTTGACTTACTTGTACTTAGCAGCTTTTGCAGATTCCGCTCAAAGGATGGAATGAGCTTTATATAAAGCCATATGGAGATAATCGGTATCACAATAGCAAGTATGCTGAAGACGATTGTAAATATAGCCTGTTCTCCATTTAGCAGCAGCTCATACGGGGCGGCAAACCACATCGGAATGAGAAACACGCTCCACCAATGCAACTCCACTACCATATTGAAATCAACTAAGTCAAAAGAGCGAATCAGTACTTGATAGCCGATCATCAAAAACAATGACAACCCAATCTGCACATAATTGATCGCATCTTTTAACTTCTCCCCATCAAAAAACTGCAAAATAGCAATATATAAAATGGCTGTAAGCACAACAATAAAGATATTGATCAATATTAATTCCGCAATCGTGAGAAGGAAGAACAACACCCCCTGCCTAAATAAACCAACAACAAGAGGAATCGCTGTCAGAGCAATCGTTAAATAGGTTAAATAGATGAGGATATGCATAAACTTCGCAGCATTCACCGTTTTTGCATGAATCGGCTTCGTTGAAAGAATGCTTTTATCCCTTACATCCAATAGAACAGTAGAAAAATCAGAAATCATCGTTGTCATAATCATAAAAATAAGAATCGCATATGTAATGCTCATTTGGAACAGATAATTTTCGCCAAACCCCATAAACGGGATAAAGATCAGACTTATCAGCACATAAATCCATAAAGATTTAATGTAGCCATACTTTTGGTCTTCTTTTTTCCTTGCTGACTGGTTATAGAAAGTAGGAACCCTGCGTTCATCCATTGTCAGCTTAACCTGGAGGATTTTCCTCATCAGTGCATAATCAATGCCTACTCTACTATAAAGAAATCGGATCTTATCGAGCAGCTTCAGTATTTTGAAATCCTCCATCACTGCACCCCTTTGACAACAGCGACAAATTGTTCACCGATTTCCTTGTAATTGTGAAAGTCTGTCAATTGAGTGAAAATCGCCTCCAACGTCCCTCCTGTACTATCTGCCTGCAGCTGTTCAAACGTTCCATCTGCTGCCACCTTCCCGTCATGCAATAAAATAATACGGCTGCTGATCTTCTCCACAACATCCATGATGTGAGAGGAATAAAAGATGGTCTTTCCCTGGGCAGCGAGCTGCGCTAATATTTCTTTAAAAATCATGACACTGTTTGCATCCAGCCCATTAATCGGTTCATCCAAAAATAAAATATCCGGGTTATGCAGAAGGCTTGAAATAATTAACAGCTTTTGCCGCATCCCTTTCGAATAAGAAGAAATCCTTGCATGATACGCTTCCCCGACGCCAAACAGCTCCATTAAGGTTTGTGACTTATTTGCAGCCGTCTCTAAATCCAAGCCGTAAAGCTGGCCGATAAAGGTCAAATATTCGTAGCCGGTCAGATTATCGTAGACATCCGCTATTTCCGGTACATAGCCAATTCTTCGTTTATATTCTATACTGTCCTGCTGGATATCTTCCCCAAACAGCCGCACCTCTCCACCATAATCGCCTTCCATTCCTAAAATGATTTTGATTGTCGTACTTTTGCCTGCTCCGTTCGGACCGATATAGCCGATAATCTCTCCCTGTGCAACATGCAGATTAATACCTTTTAATATTTCCTTGCTGCCATAGCTCTTCGTTAAATTCGTAATCGCTAATACTCCCTGCTCGTTCATGTTGGCTCCCTCCCCTATATTTCTATCTGTCTCTTATACGTATGAAAAATAGAATAGTTCCAATTTTAGGATAAACAAAGCACTTCACCATAATTTAGGGATGATAAACTAGTATGGCTAACAAGCTGATTGAAGTGGAAACCGGGGCTCCTAGGCGATATATATTTACAGAAATATTATCTTTAATTGATAATAAAACATGAAAGTAGACGACCGATTCTTTCCCAAACATGGAGAAATAGATTATACTGAACTAACTACCATTTTTAAAAGGAGGAATTTTCCATGACAGAGAACCATCAACAAGAATCACCGAAGAAGAAAATGAGCCTGCAGGAGGCTGTGAAGCAGCAGCTTGAAAACAAAAAGAACAAGTCTTCTGCTGGCAACGGTAAAATGAAGGCTGATCTTTCACCGCAAAAAATGAAAAGCCAGCAAGCAAAAAAGACGAGCAATACGCGTAGAAAAATGGGTGTGTAATGGACGGACAGAATCGAACAAACATAGTACCCGGTGCGACTGTGGACATAGTTTTAAAACAGGATCAACGAACGGGCAAGCTTACTAGAGGCATTGTAAAAGATATCCTTACGAAGTCAGGTACTCATCCCCATGGTATTAAGGTAAGACTAACGGACGGACAAATTGGACGGGTGAAGGAAATTCATAGTAAATAGAAGGGAAGTACCCATACCGGTACTTCTTTTACTTTTCCAATTATCCAGTAAGACTCAATAATCCAATTGAAATCCAGGCAAAAACCCGGTACGGTGGAGGTAGTATACTTTACAAAGGGAGAATACATATGACAGAGCAAAACAACTGGAAACATAACGCAAAAAACCGGAAATTTATTGCTTCCTTTAGTGGTGGAAAGGATAGTGTACTTGCCTTATATAAAGCCATGCAGGTTGGTGAAGCTGTCGGGTTGATTGTGATGCTTGAAGAAGAAGGCACACGCTCCCGCTCTCACGGCATGCCGCCTGAATTGATTCAAGCACAAGCTGCATCCATAGGGCTTCCCGTCTACACAGCCTCTTCTAGCTGGTCTGACTATGAACCCGCATTTATAGGGCTTTTAGAAAAGGCAAAACTTGCTGGTGCGGAAGTGTTGGTCACGGGCGATTTAGATATGCCTGAGCATGGCTGTTGGCATGAGAAGGTAACGAAAAAAGCCGGTCTGCAGCTTAGTATGCCATTATGGGAAGAGGAACACCGTAAAGTTGTGGAAGAGTTTATGAGTTTAGGCTTCACAACTATGATTGTTACCGTTAATTTAACGTTAGGCATGCGAATCGATGACTTAGGAAAAGTATTAACACCCGACTACATAAAAGAGCTGGAAGGACGCGGTATTGACCCTTGTGGTGAAGGCGGTGAGTTCCATACAACCGTTATTGACGGTCCGCTCTTTACAACGCCCATTCATGTACGTCCGTTAGACATCATACAAGACGGCGACTATGCCTTCCTTCCATTAGAGCTCACAGATCATCCTAAATGAAAATAAAACTGCCTACCGAATAGCGACTACTAAAAAAAGTAACGCTATTTGGGGACAGTTTTTCTTACCCTTGCTTATTATGTTTAGCCTGCAGCTCCCGGCGAAGCTTTACCTGCTCATGAAGTGCTTTTTCTTCATCCGTTTCAAGAATGATTTGAGGGATCGGTTGAGGTCTCCCATTTTCATCAACACCGACCATCGTCACGAACGATTGCGTTGTTAATGTCCTCTTCCCTGTTTTTACTTGGAAAGAAGTTACCCGTACAAAAACGGTCATAGATGTTCTGCCAGTATAAACGATCATGCTTTCCAGTTCCAATACATCACCTACCCGGGCCGGTGATAAAAAATCAACAGAGTCCATGGATACCGTTACCGTATTACCACCCGCATGCTTCATGGAAGTAATCGCTGCCACTTCATCGATATACGCCAGTACTGTTCCACCGAAAATCGACCCATGATGATTTGTATCAGGCGGTAAAATCAAATGTGATAGAATTGTCTTTGACTGCTGAACTGTTTTCATAGTGTCCTCCTATTTGTCTCATATTGTGACTCTACTCATTCTTTCACGCTCTGATATTTACCCAATCCAACACTTTCTAATCGTGCAGCTCCTCCCATAAAAACTTTTCACCCTGCATGCAAATTTGTTCCCCTATTTTTTAAAATTTTTATGCCAGTATAATGTTTCTTCCATTTACTAATGAAATGATTTTAATCTATATAAATGGGTATGTAAGCAATGTCATGCTTTTTAAATTTCTTTAAAAAGCTATGTGACTCAAACAATTTTAAGCCGTTACAGGAAGGCTTTACTATCACAAAGGAGGAAAAGATATGTCAGCATATACTCAACTCAACAAAAGTTATATAAACGGTCAGTGGGTGGACGGCCAGTCAGACCGGACATTTGATATTACAAACCCATATGATGAAGAAGTATTAGCCACGGTAAAACTTGCTTCACTTCTACAAGTCGAGGAAGTATTCGATATTGCGCACGCCTCCTACCGTGCATGGGCAAAAAATGCAGAGCTGCGCCGAGATGTCATGACAAAGGCTATTGCCTACTTTGAAGAGCATCGCGAGGAAATTATTGAATTACTAATCATCGAATCAGGCTCCAGCTTTATAAAGGCAAGTGTGGAAATAGCCAATACAATTGCCGTACTAAAAGAGGCATTAACGATGGTGGACCGCGTTCCTGAAGTACGGACAGAGCCGTCTGTCATTCCGGGGAAAATCAATGAAATGCACCGCCTGCCACTTGGGGTAGTAAGCTCCATTGCACCATTTAACTTTCCGCTGTATTTATCGATGCGAACGATCGCTCCAGCTTTGGCGCTTGGCAATGCCGTCGTGCATAAAGCAGATTTACAGGTAAGCTTGAGTTCCGGTTCTGTTATTGCAAAAGCCTTTGAAGAAGCAGGTATTCCGGCCGGAGTATTCCAAAATATTTTAACAAAGTCATCGATTATTGGGGATGTAATGGTCGAGCATCCTGTTGTCCGTCTCATAAGCTTTACAGGCTCGACAGAAGTAGGCCGTCGTATTGGGGAAATTGCAGGTGGCTTATTCAAGCGGGTGGCACTTGAGCTCGGCGGTAACGGGCCATTTGTTGTATTGTCTGATGCTGACGTGGAACAGGCTGCCAAAGCTGCGGTATTCGGCAAGTTCCTGCACCAGGGCCAGATCTGTATGATTACAAACCGGATGATCGTGCATGAAGATCTGTATGATGAATTCGTAGAGAAATTTGTGGAGCATGTAAAGCATCTTCCATACGGCGATCCGCGTGACCATAAAGTTATTATCGGTCCGATTATTAATAATCAGCAGGTAAAGAAAATTGAAGGGATCATTCATAAGGCAAAAGCAGAAAATACAGAAGTACTGCTTGAAGGAAAAGTAATCGGCAATGTCATCACACCGACGATTTTCGGCAATGTAAGCAATGATAGCGATCTGGCACAGAACGAAATTTTCGGTCCTGTCGCACCAATCATTAAAGCTTCATCCGATGATGAAGCAATCCGCTTTGCGAACGATACAATTTATGGTCTAAGTTCAGCCATCTTCTCGGGGAATGAAGAAAAAGCACGGGAATATGCACTGGACATCGAATTTGGTATGACCCATATTAATGACCAGACTGTAAATGATGAAGCACGCGCGGCATTCGGCGGAATGCGCCAATCCGGAGTCGGCCGCTTCGGCAATCCATGGGTCGTTGATGAATTCACGGATACAAAATGGATTTCAATACAAAAAGTACCGCGTGATTACCCGTTCTAGAGCTTGCGGCAGTACACGGGAGCATCTATTTTTTATAAATAAAGAGGAGGAGCTGATTGTGCTCCTCCTCTTTGCTTTAAAATTAAAACTTCAACCGGTTGAAAAGAACGCTATTTCTCTCTTATTGAACGATGCATACGACAATAGCTGGAGAAGAGTCTTTTCTATATTTTATAGATTGGGGGATGTTTCACCTTATATAGCTATAATCCAAGAAGCTTTCTTTTTTCGCAATCCTTTGTGCATTGAATACAAGTTTTTCTCATGCAGCGAATATTCTCTTCATTAATATAGAATTGATCTTTCCCCAATTCTTTTGCTATGTACAACCCTACATCTGCGCATAAGTAGAAGTCTTCATAGCTGTTTTTACTAGCATCTACATAAGCTACCCCTATACTCGTAGAAAGGTTATAAGCTTCATAGTAGTCTCTCAATTCTTCCCGCATTCTATCCAAAAAAGAGTGAAGTTTCTTTTCTACTGTTGATTTTGGAATGTTCGTAGGGATAAAGACAACAAATTCATCTCCTCCCATTCTTCCAATAATATCACTCGATCTACTGAAGGCCTCTAGACTACGAGCAAATTTCTTTAATAATTTATCTCCTTCAGGATGCCCCATCTTATCATTCACCAATTTAAAGTTATCCAAGTCGAACATGATCATCGTACCTTCTCCTGGCTTTTCTTGTAATGATTTCTTCACCAGTCTTTCCACGCCTGATCTGTTTTTTAATTTGGTTAATGGATCAATTTCAGCTGCTTTTTGTGCTATAAGAAGTTCTTCTTGTATTTCATTTTTTGCTTTTACATCTGCTGTTTTATCCATAATCATCCCATAAAACTCATTATCTTTCTCAAATGAGACTATATAAATGAATTTATTGTTTTCAAGCGGTATAATTCCGCCCTGTGACTTGGCCATTAACGATTTTAAATATTCTTCAAAACGTTTAGGCGAGCTGCTTATTGTATTCCATGTATCATCGTCCACATCTAAAATAGACTGCATGTTATCAGAAAAAAAGCTTTGGTTGATCATGTATAGACATTCAAATGTGGCCATATGGCTATTGATTGAAGAAATGATCCTCGACATCCGTTCTCCCTTACGTTTATAGCTCTCTTTCCATTCATTCATGATGGTCGTTATACTTCGGAGCTCAGTATCGAATTCTGTATCAAAATCCACATTTCTATTTCCTGCTAACAATCTTTTTATATTAGCCGCAATATGCTGTATGTCTTTCAAAACAAACCGGTTTAAACTTTTTCTGTAGATCCATACGATACATAGGAGTAAAAAACCGCTGGCAGCAGTTAAATAAATTATATTTAGAAGTATTTGTTGGTATATTGATTTTGAATTTATAGTAGCTCCTATGATTTTATCATCTACGATTTTCGTTTTTAGAAACTTCATTGAACCGTTTATTTTAATTTGTTTACCTTCTTTGGCACCAGCCAGTAAAGAAAGGTATTCTTCTTTATCCTTGGCCTCATCCAGCTTTACTTCTTGTTCATTATTTTCTGTAATGCCTTCGATTTCTCCGGTATTTCGGTCAATGATAAATAATGCTTCCTCCCAAATAGTCGGTATGGTTTTTACAACTTTTGAAAGAGAGTAGTTTTGTATGAACTTATCAAATACTTCCCTCTCTACCGCAATTTGCACTAATGCATATTTGGGGGAACTTGATTTTACTGCTATATATACCTTCTCTTTTTTTTCGGCTATACTGACTCCGTCCAGCTGTATGGCATTTGCTTGTGGATCTGTACTATCAATTAGGTTTACAAAATCTTCAGTTCCCTTAAATTCTCTCAAGTTGATACCGAGCGATTTCTTTTCACTACTAAGTACAATATTTCCTTTTTCATCAATAATATGAATGGACTCAACTTCCATCAGCTTCTGAATTTTTTCTAAATCCTCCATATTATATAAAGTAGCGGCATTGCTTAACATAAAGTCGATTGCATATGTTCGATTTAAAAAATCGTGCGTGAATAATTCAATCGCGTGTTTTGTATCTGATTCACTCTTGGAAATAGAAGTTTCACCCAGACTAATAGATTCGTCCATTTTTTCGTTAATTTTTTTAATTTCCGAGTGGTATACAATTATTGAAAATAGTACAACAATGAATAGAAATAAAATGCTCAAAATGAATCCTATTTTTTTTCGCAATAATTTTTCCATAATTACTACCTCGAACATTTTTACTTTATCAGTTACGCATTATTTTGAATCTTGATTTACGGAATGAAGATATGGTTCAAACTCTTTAACAGGCATCGGTTTGGCAAATACATAGCCCTGTACATAGTCACAGCCTAATCGCTTCAGCAGTTCAACTTGTTCACGCTCTTCTACACCCTCTGCAACTGTTTCCATAGACAGAGCCCTGGCCATCGTTATAATACTACTTATAACGGCTTCAAACCGCTTATTATTTGATTTTGAGGAGCGGAAAAATGTTTGATCCAGCTTCATTGTATCTACCGGAAATTTTCCGATGATACTAAGGGAAGAATAACCACTTCCAAAATCATCGACAGAACAACCGAATCCTGCTTTATGAATTTCCTCGATAATATGGATAAATTTTTCGATATCCTCAAATGCCAGACTTTCTGTCAATTCAATTTCAATCAAATTTCTAGGAATGTTATATGATTTAGCAATGTTTATATAAGCCTTCATAAAATCAGTTTGTTTAAAGTGAATGCGTGAGCAATTGACCGATACTTTAACAGGTTCTATTCCTTGATCAAGCCATTCACGAAGCAATCGGCATACTTCTTCAAAAACCCATAAATCGAGTGGAACAATAAATCCGTTTTTTTCGAATAAAGGGATGAATTCATTCGGATAAATCATGCCTTCTGATTCACTGACCCAACGAACCAACGCTTCAGCGCCAATCAATTTTTCATCTGATAATCGATACTTCGGCTGTAAATAAACTTGAAATTCACCCTTCTTTAAAGCGTCATTCATCATTTCTACAATCTGCCTTTCACGCAATAACTGACAACGTAATTGATCATTATAAAAGGCATATCGCAAACGTGTATCATAATCTTTTATTTCCGCATTACGAAGGGCTAGCATAGCTCGGTCCAACATCATTCGCAAAGGAAGAGTATTATCTTCAATTACATAAATCCCAAACTCCATTTCCGGATGCATCCATTGTAGACCTTTATTATTTTCAACATAATGACGAGTTTGGTAATACCATTCCATGAAACGTTTGAGTAAGATTTCTTTGTTTTGGTATTCTAATAAAATATAAAAACGATCAGCTGTTTCCCTTCCTATAAATTCCTTATGTATTAAATTATTTCCGATACCTATATAAATAGCATGAAGTAACGTATCGCAATTTTTATAGCCAAATTGTTCATTTAACATCTTAAAATTTCTTATATTTGTATACACCAATGCATATGGCTTTGAATTTCCAACCTTTACTGCTTTTTCAGCATGTTTATAAAAACTTTGAAGGGTACCGCCTCCTGTGACAGGATCAACGTATACTAAAGTCTCTAATTTTTTTCTATAGCGTCGGTAGAATAATCCCACAAAGAAAAATAAAGTGACAAAAAAGCATGCGATAACTATCCAAATAAACATCTTGGTTTTTACTATTGCTGTGTCTTGTAATGTTTGATAGTCATAAAAAGCAAGGATAAGCAAAAATAGACACACCAAAAAGACTCTCGCAAAGGATAACCAGAATTTTCCTTCTTTATAAGGGAAATTCATTTTTCTAAACCTCCTTTATTTACTACAATAGCATCTGGAATGTGAACACTAAATTATAGAGGCTGATGCCTGAATCCTATAGGGGCTAAATAACCTAGTATTCCGTGAATTTGAATATGATTGAACCAATGAACATAATCATCAAGTTCAAGAGGAGAAAATGAGCTTAGCGAAGTCTGTTTTAAATACTTTAAACATTGCTTTAGCGGCAGCGTTGTTATTAGGGGTACCTTTCATACTTAGTGATCGATGGCAAATGATTTCACAATTGAAAGGATCAGCAAATAAGCTTATATAATGCCACTTTATTTCGATTTATATGTATGTTGCATCACTCTAAATAATAGTAATGGCTTTTCTTGTTTAAGAAGCCGCTGTCGTTCATTCTTTACGGGAACTTCATTACATGCTGGCTCTTATGGCTTACATTGTATGCCCATATAATTTAAAGCAAGTCCCGGTTCATTCATAAGACCCCCAATTCGGCGATGTGAAACGAGTATTGGCACAGGTAATTCAGCTAATTCTTTTTTGATTTTACACGTACCATAATTGTTTCCGCTTCCCTTAAAGATACGCACGATTTCTTTTAGGAGGGTTTTGTCTTCAGCTTTTCAGCGCATGTTTACTAGGTAATCCGGCATGATAATAATACATACTTTTTGGTATGTCAAGGACATTAAACATTGTGCCTGTCTGCCTAGAAAACCTCTGCTAATATATTTGTGAGCGGAATGACGAAACAATTTGCATCTTATCCTAAGACCCATACTGTTTGCTTTAAAATGCAAATGACTGCCGCTTTCAATGTGCCATTGGAGCGCTTGACTGGAGCCCCTGTCTTTTGTTTAAATTCATCCTTATAGTCTTATAAAATTTGAATCGTTATATCGCTGTATTCTATAGGATCGATACGCAAATAAAATCCATTGCACGGATTGATTGCCATTTCCAGGAGCGAATAGAAAACCTTTTAATATCTTATTATTTTCACTAGTGCAACGACAATTTCTGTTGTAAACTGTTCGTAGGGAAGATCCCTTTTCTAGGATTAGTTGTAGTGACTTAATTCTACCAAGAAAAGTTCTTCCTTTTTCTATTGAAATTTACTCGATATATACATAAAGATAATATTAAATGTTAAAAAAACTACAAAAGAATTAGGAGTAGAAAGTAAATGATTTTCAGAAAAATACTTTTAATATTAGTCATTTTTTCATTAGTACTATCTAATGTAGGGATAACCAATGTTGCTGCTGAAGATCACAAGGTCATTAAAGTTGGTTTTCCAATCCAAAGAGGTCTAACAGAAAAAGATGAAGATGGGAATTATTATGGTTATACGGTTGATTATTTAAAGGAAATAAAAAAGTATACGGACTGGGACTATGAATTCGTCGAAGTTGAGGGGACCATCAATGAACAGTTAACCAAACTATTAGAGATGCTGCAAAATGGTGAGATCGACTTATTGGGGACAATGAAATACAATGATGCTTTAGCTGAAATGTATGACTATCCGAGCTACTCTTATGGAATGACTTACACTAGTCTTGCCGTAAGAAGTGATGATGACCGCTGGATAGGATCTTATTCAAACTGGAATGGAATGACTGTAGGAATCTATCCAGGTCTAA
This sequence comes from Planococcaceae bacterium UBA3378, assembly GCA_002359075.1. GTDB lineage: Bacteria > Bacillota > Bacilli > Bacillales_A > Planococcaceae > Lysinibacillus_B. The sequence goes on along the minus strand of DEQA01000051.1, from coordinate 3,251 downwards.
AAAAAAGAGAACAGGAATTGAAAAAGTTTGCGGAACTAAATGGTTTTTCTTATAAGCTAGTTGAATATGATACATATGATGAGGTATTGGAAGCGGTATATGATGGTCGTGTCGATGCAACTGTATTAGTTGATATATCCATTAAATCTAAACTGAAAACTATCGCTAAATTTACACCTATTCCTTTTTATTTTGCTACGACTAAAGGGAATAAGGAAATAGTGACAAAATTGAACTACGCTTTATCCAGTATAAATTCGGCTAGTCCTTACTTTCAAACGGATCTGCAGGAAGCATATTTTTCAATTTCTAATCGATTCGCTATCTCCGAAGAAAATAAGCAATATATTGAATCACTCGGTACGGTTAATGTTTTAATGTTTGATGGCAACGCACCCATTCAATATTATGATGGTGAACCTAAAGGTGTCTCGGTCAGTTATTTAGAGGCCTTTAAAGAAGCCACTGGGCTTCAATATAAACTTTTTGTCGCTGAAGATTACGATGAGTTTAAAGAGATAATAGAGCAACAGCATATTGATCTTGTTTTGGGTGTTTCTACTGTTTCCGATCTGATTGAAGAAAATAATTTAACACTTTCATTACCATATATAGATAATCCGTCTGTAAAAGTATCGAATTCTTCTAGTAATATGGATAGTAAGGTGGAGAATATTCCTGTTCAAGAGGTTTATAATACGCTTAGTGTTTTAGAGCGATTAAATGGGGATAAGACGGTAGAGGCTTCTTTAGATTTGTATAGTGTTAACTTTTACCTTGAACGTTTGAAAAGATTTAACCATATTCGTATTGAGCCAAGTGAAGTGCACAATCATCAATATGCGATTGGACTAGTGGATCAGGATAAATCTACTCTATTGTCCATTATCAACAATTTTATAAGTTCAGTCAGTAATGAGGACATACAAAAGATGATTTACGAAAATTCAAATGTGCATATTACTTATACGCTCTATGATTTTATCAATGCATATTACCTGCAGATTAGCGTATTTATTCTGTTACTGATTTTATTTGTGCTACTGTTATATTTGAAAATAAAATTAAATCATCATAAGGAGCTATCATTACAGTATAAGCGATTTAATGAATTATCGAACTTAACGAATGAATGTATATTTGAATATGATTATGAACGAGATGTAATGAAGGTTCAGAATAACAAAATTATGTTTGAAAAACGTCAGCAAATTGAAAATTTTATGCAGTATGAAAAGTACGATTTCTTAAAAGAGATGATTAAAATTAGACAGGACGCTTCTCATGATTTTCTGCTCCAAGACCAAGATGTACATAAATGGTATCGTGTTAAATTTAAAGTCATCAGAGATCAAAATAACAAAGTAAGTTACGCTTTAGGGAAAATCTATGATGTGAATGAAGAAATTTTAAAGCAAAATACGCTAATTGAAAGTTCAAGACGCGATGCATTAACGAATCTATTAAATAGAAAAGGTGGAGAAGAAAGCATATCAGCGATGCTGAAGCAGGATCCCACACTAGGAACTATGATATTAGTGGATGTTGATAATTTTAAAGCAATCAATGATAATCTTGGTCATTTAGCAGGGGATCAGCTCCTGAAGGAAATTGGCAATTTGATTGATTCTTTTTTCAGACAGAATGATGTGAAATGTCGACTAGGTGGAGATGAATTTATTATTTTTATCCATGCCATAATGGGTAAAGAAAGTTTGATTAATAAATTGGAGAACTTTATCCGCAAGGCTAATGAAGAAATATTTAGTCAATACCAAGAATATGAGCTATCCTTTAGTGTTGGCGCTACCCTAGTCTCAGAAAGTACCACTACATATAATGACTTATACCGTAGAGCTGACGCGGCCATGTATAAGGCTAAGATGCAAGGAAAGAATGGTTACTATATAGATGGTAATGAAGAGTTTTAGACTGGGGTAAAATTTTTAAGAAGATTTTTTCCTGTTTAGAGAATAGATCAATATCTTGAACAGCAAACGATAACCCAAGAAGTGAAACTTATAAAAGTCTACTTCTTGGGTTTTTATATATTTCCTATATTCTTGAGAAGAAACTTAGATTTATTACTAAGTTTCATGAGCATTTACCGCTGGGTCTATAATGGACTAGTAGACATCATATGAGACAAGTGCTCTATTGGATCAACAATCAACTAAGGAAGTGTCTTGATTGAAAAACTGCATACGAGGTATTGCGGAAAGAACTGGTGCACTTAATTTGGCAAACCATCACATAAAAACACCCCTTTAGATTCATAAGATCCAAAGGGGCAAAACGATATAACTTTTTTATAAATCGTCTGACTTTATTTCAAAACTACAAAAGCTACTATTGCTTTGGAATAAAGTTTGTTCATTTTCTATTTATGTTATTCCACCATTGCGTCTGATTAAAAGACATTCGTATTTGTCTATCTTGGTTCTGATTCTACAACATTACCATTTTGATATACATCATAAAATCCGACTGTACCAGTGCCTCCATTATCAATTAACTCTTTACTACGTGCTTTCAATGAATAGAAAACTTGACCATCTAAATCCTTATGCAACGTGTTATCGCTACTGAACACAAGATCGTCATTATCTAGGGCTTCTTCTGCAAAATCAATTGCTTTTTCCATCGTAAAAATCTCTTCTCTATATTCTTCGAGCAATACAGTCCAAGTATAAAAACCAACAATCCCGTCTTGGGCTAATCCCTCTTCAGCTTGCAATTGACGAACTTGTTTGTCTGTGTGAGGACCAAAAACTCCATCAACTTCTGTTTCAAATCCAAAGTGATTTAACATCGCTTGAATAAATTCGGTCTCAAAACTTTGACTCCCCTGTTTGACTAGTGGCTGTTCTTCAGGCGGCCAATTAAATACTGCTTGATATTCAGGTGAAATTGTTGATTCTGATAGTTGAACCTCTACATTTTCCCATTTATTTTCCGAGGATGCGTCTACTGCTTGATTAGGAATTACTGGGGAAACAAGAGCTATCATAGGAACTATCGCTAACCATTTCTTCTTCATCAAAATCTCCTCCTTAAATAATTGGTATTTCCTTCTATACCTCTACAGAGATATTCAAAACATTTCCTTTTAAATTTTTCTGTAGCTTCACCTGAACCTGAAACCTTTTAACTTTGAGAAACATTTATAAAACTTTATTTAAAAGCCATCTCGCCACATTTTAGAAAAAGAAAAAAGTAACCTATCATATATTTTATACAAATAGGTTACT
>DEQA01000244.1:2757-3029 GCA_002359075.1 Planococcaceae bacterium UBA3378 | reverse complement strand
ATGACAAACTAGTATGATAACGAGTTGATTGGAGTGGCGGCTGGCGACTCCTTGGGGATCAGCACGGGCTTAAAAATTCAATGGTTTCGAGGTAATCTCCGAAATCATTTAGATGGAGCCGTGCCCTCGTAGAAAGCGTGCAGCCAGAATGGAAATCAACCTCATGTTACGGTGACGAATCACATTTTTAGGAATAATTTATATCAAGTGTGTTTTTAGAGAATGGTCTATAAAAAATTGATACACCAGTTGATTGGAGCGAAAGCGGCGAG
>DEQA01000244.1:0-2591 GCA_002359075.1 Planococcaceae bacterium UBA3378 | reverse complement strand
AATAAAAGGTAAATCAACACGCCCTATTTCCTGTAAAATCGAAGCTCCTGCTGTAAACTAACGATCCCTCTAGCGGACTTATATCTTTTAAAGTATAAATCCCTCTTTTTAGGGAAAAGTCAAAAAACGGGAGGGGATGATTTTTATGGATGAAAAGAAACTGCTGGAAGAGGGATACCGAAAATATTACGGGAAAGAAATTGATGTATTTTTTAAAAAGGAGCTTTGCATTCATGCACAAAGCTGCCTGCACAATAATCCGGCTGTGTTTAATGTAAACCGGCGCCCGTGGATTCTGCCGGATGCGGAGCAGAAGGTGGAGGAAGTGATAAGGGCTGTGAACTCATGTCGGGTTGCCGCGCTGCAATATATTCTGCATGAAGCAAAGGAAGCGGATAAGGAGTAGATAAGCCGGTATGCAGCCGGCAGCGTAACGTCTGTTTTTGAAAAATGACTAGTAAATAATGCTCTTGCATAAGTTGAAAAATAGTGTGTATTTTCAAAGAAAGGCTTTGGAAAAGGAAGAAATAGATGATACACTATTGTTACGGAATCCGAAATAAATGGAAGTGAGGGAAAACTATGTTAACAGCAGAGCATTTATTTACACTGCAATCGATCACAAATCCGGTATTATCACCATCAGAAACAGAAGCGGTCTTTATTCGCACGCATATTGATCAGGAAGACAATAAATACTATGCTCATTTGTTCCACCTACATATCGAGTCAGGGGAAACAACACAGTGGACATTTGGAAAAGAACGTATTAGCAGCCCAAAATGGTCACCGGATGGCACGAGAGTCGCTTTCCTTTCAAACCGGGACGAAAAGAAGCAGCTGTATATTCTACATAGCCGCGGAGGGGAAGCAAAAAAGGTAACAGACCTTGCAAACGGTGTATCCTCCTTTACATGGAGTCCATGTGGTGAAAAGATATGGCTAACGGCAAGCGTCAAGCAAGGAAAAATGATAACAGACAAGGCTGAAAAAGAGGAAAATACATTCCCGCAGGCCTATGTAGTAAATAGTATGAAATATAAAATGGACGGCATCGGTGGGGCGGGGCTGCGCCCGCAGGATCAATTCATGCAAATTGCCGTGCTGAATCTTGCAGACGAAAAGCTTGAACAATTTACAACGGGTGATTTTCACCATGGGCTGGCGGGAATCTCACGTGACGGGCAAGAAATTGTCATGAGCGTCAACCGTGCAGAAAACCTGGACTTTGAATTCCGTACCCCTCTTTATCTGGTCGATACAAAGACAAAGGAAGAGACAGTACTCGTGGAGGCAGACGGCTACTATGGCGATGTGACCTATTCCTATGACAACCGATACATCGCTTATAGCGGCAGCGATGCTTCCTATAAAAATGCCACACATAATAACATATATATCTATGACCGAGAGACGGGTCTTACACAGCAGCTGACAGAGATGCTGGATGCGCCAGTAGGTGACCTTGCTGTAGCGGATGTCCAGCAGGGAGTAGAAGCACCGGGTGTTGTATGGACAGAAACAAATGCCCTGTACTTCCAATTGTCCACAATGGGCGATGTACGTCTGTATTATGCAGATCTTGAGGGAAGTATTTTCCCGGCAAGCCCTGAAGGTGAGCATATTTACAGCTATGATGTTGCACGAAGTGGAAACTGGGCCATTGCTGCGATTTCCAATCCGGTATTTCCGGGAGAGCTGTTCTTCCTGGATATTGCGTCAGGAGAACGCCGTCAATTGACAAATTTTAATGAAGAATTTATGAGGGAAGTACCGCTGTCTGTTCCTGAAGCGATCATCTATCAAACAACAATCGGGGATGTACACGGCTGGATTATGAAGCCGGCTTCCTATGAACAAGGAAAAAAATACCCGTTAATCGTAGAAGTCCATGGCGGACCGCATACAATGTATGCCAATACTTTCTTCCATGAAATGCAGCTGTTAGCATCACAGGGCTACGGTGTTTTATATGTAAACCCTAGAGGAAGCCACGGCTACAGCCAGGAATTTGTGGATGCTGTCCGAGGCGATTACGGCGGCGGGGATTACGAGGATATCATGGCAGGTCTTGATTACGTGCTGAATACTTATGACTGGATTGATGAAAACCGTTTAGGTGTGACGGGAGGCAGCTACGGCGGCTTTATGACAAACTGGATTGTCGGTCATACAAACCGCTTTAAAGCAGCTGTCACACAGCGGTCCATTTCCAATTGGATCAGCTTTTTTGGGGTATCGGATATCGGCTATTACTTCAATGAATGGCAGCACCTTGCAGATATAAAGTCGGTCGATAAATTATGGGACATTTCCCCGTTGAAGTATGCTGAAAATGTAGAAACACCACTGTTAATCCTGCACAGCGAAAAAGATTTCAGATGTCCGATCGAGCAGGCGGAGCAGCTGTATATTACACTAAAGTCACTGGGCAAGGAAGTGGGCTTTGTACGCTTCCCGGATAATGACCATAACCTCTCCCGTACAGGCACACCAAACCTGCGAGTAGAGCGTTTAACGCAAATTACCGGCTGGTTTAATAAGTATTTATAATAGAGGAGGGTAGAGATAAAGTGGTACCCAAGTCAAGG
>DEQA01000334.1 GCA_002359075.1 Planococcaceae bacterium UBA3378 | reverse complement strand
GGAAGCACCCAATGGTCTCCACCGAAGCGTCCTGCATTTGCTCCGGCTGCGAGAATAACAAATTGAACTAAAATGAAGATTGGGTTTGTCGAAACAGTCCCCCCGAAGAAGAACATGAAATTCATTAGTAATCCGAAGAAAGCAGCTGCAGTCGTTAAAGTGCCCAAAAGAAGCCCTAAACCTACTAATAGCTCGCCATACGGAATTAATATATTAATAAGCTCCACATGAGGAAGAGCGAAATGTTCAATAAAATAATTATATACCGGATATACAGCAGCACCGTCAGTACCCATTACCGGATTCGCTATAATGTTCGTTAAATAGCCAGTTGCATCGAAACCGCCGGATATTTTGCTAATCCCGATTGTAACCCACTGATAACCGATATAAAGTCTTAAAAATAGAAGTAGATACGAAGCATATATATTGGTACGCAACCAATTCATCATGGAAATCCCTCCTTCTTTTCTTTTAGTAGCTATAAAAGTGACACTACTAGATGTAGTATAATGAAAGAGACTAAAAAAACTATACTAAAGAACTATAAGACAAATTTTGTTCATATTTATTTGAACTTTTTTTAACAACTTAACGAAATCGAAAAATGAGTTTTTTTCTATAAAACAGCTTTAAATTTCTCTAACATACGGATTATAAATAAACACCGAAAGTTTTTTACAAATAAATACTCGGTATCAAAATAGGTCATAAGAATCATTGTGTTTTAGTGTTATATTAAGTCTGATTTGCTGATTTTAATATTGGAATTTGAGTTTATAGAAAAAGGATGCCTGTATGTGGCATCCTATCATACTGCGTATTTATTTCTTCTCATTTATTTAACCTCATTGAATCCAATTTCCGTTCACTTCAAATTTAAGAGGTAAAGTTAACTTATTTAATCCTTTTAACATGATCAAAAAAAATCACAATGTACAGCCCATTCCTTTGTTGCCTCATTATAAAAGAAATAAAAACTGCCGCTGTCCACTATATTAAACTGAGCTTTTTCATCAGAGCTTATTTGAAAAACAAAACGGTACTCTTCACCGAATGAAACGCCGCTCTGTATATAGGACGGATAGCCGCCGACTTTATGCATTGGATAGACTTCCTCTACGATATCTTCATGGTAGTCGATCATGTCTTCCGCCTCAAGGCGTACGATTTCATCTTCAATCTCCGGATCAAAATCAGCCGAATCCCACGCAGGCGCATCATTATCAACAAGGGAAGGAATTAACGGAAACAGTTTTATCCTTGTTGATTGGTCATTTACCTTATGTAATCCGTCTAAAGCTGTATAACAATTTATCTTGAAAAACGGGGCCAGATTTTCCCTCGTCAGTTCGTTGAATACATTGTAATCCATATAAACCGTGATTAATTGATAACTCTCCAGTTCTTTCGGGCAATACGGTGATTTTTCCAGAAACAATGTACAGAGCGGCTCAAAATTTGATGGTATCTCTATTTTTTCCTCCCCCCACAGAACCTTTCCAATCCAGTTCTCCCCTAACTCTTCAGTCGGTCTGATCCCGCCTGTCTTATAAATTGTCGCATGTTTAAAGACGGCTTTTTTAATTTCAGTATTATTCAACAATATCCCCTCCCTATGTCCATGATAATTGAATGTACCAAATTTATTAACTATTACGCTGCAAAAGTATAGCCTTCATTTGAAAGAAAAAGGAAAGACATGCGGAGGAAGCTATCCCAGCTTTTCTATTCGCTTCCACGCTCTACAATCCATCCCCCTTTTATAACCTCACATCCAACAAGGTAATTTATGCTAAAATATAAATATCCTTGAAAATAATTCTTATTATATTATCTGAACAGAAAGTTTGAAAAGTTTCCAATGATATATTTTCCTGATTGGAGCTGAATCCGTAATGATCATCATGATAAACGGCGCTTTTGGCGTGGGTAAAACGACTGTTTCCAACGAGCTCGTTAAGGCTGTGGAAAACAGCATGCTATATGACCCTGAAGAAGTTGGCTATATGCTAAGAAATGTATTACCTGAAAAAGTGAAACGTTTAGAGGCAGAGACAGGTGATTTTCAGGATTTTCAGCTATGGAAAACGTTAACTGTGGAGATAGCGAGGTTTCTCATATCCACCTATCATGTGAACTTAATTGTCCCGATGACCATTCGGAAGCCTGAGTACTTTCACTATATTTTGGATGGGTTCAGCAGTTTGGATGAGCATACATACCACTTCTGTTTAACAGCAAGCAAGGAGACGATTCACAAAAGGCTGCTAGAACGTGGAGAACAAGCGGGCAATTGGTGTTTCCACCAAACGGATCAGTGCCTAAAAGCATATGAGGAATATGATTTCGGTGTGTATATAGACACTGAGCATGTACCTATTCCTACTATTGTGGAGACCATTATAAATACTGTAGCGCCTTTTTCACGATAACGTCCCTTTCCTGTGAATACAAACACCCAGGAAAAAACCAGTTGACGAAAAGCTTTTTTTATAACGACATAGCTTTTCAAACAGAAATAAGGCACTTTCCATTCGTTAGTGAATGAAAGGTGCCTTATTTCTTTGTTTAATTTGCTTGATGGATCGTTATAGAATACAAATTTTTCAGGGCGTTCCTTTCACTCTAAGTCTTCACCAAAATGCTGTCTTGTTCTTTTGACGACATTTCCCATAATCTTTCCTGTACAGAAAAATCGGCGTATAGATAAAGTGCTGAAAGTCTATTCTAATATCAAGGAAGGAGCTAGAACGGACATGTTTGGAAGGAAAAAGCAGAATGTTAATAAACGATCCAAGGTCAATGAAAAAACGGAAGTCAGCGGTACCTTTTCTCCAGAAAAACACAAGTTTCTAGAAGAGTTAAAGGGTATGGTTCATTCCCCTTCCGATTTGATTATTAAGCGTTTGACAGAACAGATTACGATTGCTTATATAGATAATTTAGTGGACGGCCAAGTATTGAACGGCCAGATCATTTCGGTACTGGAAAAAAGCCAGTCCGTCATTCCGGTAGAACTTCCTCAACTTTTACCCATACCAAGATTAAAGATAACTGATCAAAAGAAGACGATTATTTATGATATGTTAGCCGGCAGTGTCGTCATTCATATAGACGGACATCATCAGGTCGGGCTTGCAAATATCGCTGAAGTTCCGGCACGCTCGTTATCGGCACCGGAAAATGAATCACAGGTAATCGGCACCCAGGTTGGCTTTAATGAAAGCTTAGGAACGAATATTTCACTTGTTCGAAAATATATCCGAAACCGAAACCTTTGTATTGAGGAATTTTCTGTTGGCCGGCAAACAAATACCCCTTTTTCGATGCTCTATATTAAAGAGATTGCCTCAGAAGAAAATACGAATACTGTTCGTGAAAGACTGACAACTCTTCATATTGAAGACTTGATTGACAGCGCGATGCTGGCCGAGTTAATAGAGGATAATTCTTATTCCATGTTTCCGCAGATGCTGTTGACTGAACGTCCTGATAGATTTTGTGATGGACTTTTGAATGGAAAAATAGGAATTATTGTAAATGGGAGCTCCATGGCTATTTTATGTCCTTGTTCATTTTTGGAATTTTTTCATAGTAGAGAGGAACAAAATCTTCGGTGGCAATTAGCAAGTTTTATCCGGATTCTTAGATTCGGCGCCGTTTTTTTATCCATTTTCTTAACACCTTTATATGTTGCCTCCTTAACGTTTCACTATGAAATCATTCCACAGCCGCTCCTTATACCTTTAAGTGAGTCCAGAGCGATTGTGCCCTTCCCACCTATTATTGAAGCACTCTTTCTGGAAATCATTATCGAACTGCTAAGAGAAGCCGGGGCTAGACTGCCGACAAAAATCGGGCAGACGATCGGAATTGTTGGCGGTATCGTATTAGGAACCGCTGCTGTACAGGCAGGTATCACAAGTAATATTCTGATCATCATTATCGCTTTATGTGCATTAGCATCATTTACTACGCCGAATTACATGATGAGCAATGTCATTCGACTTATTCGCTTTCCGATTATTATTTTAGCCGGTTTTTGGGGATACTATGGTATTATGCTGGCTTTTTGCTTATTAATGATTCACCTGCTCAGATTGTCGAGTTTAGGGGCGCCTTACCTGGCACCTTTATACCCGCCGAGGCTCGTCGATTGGGGTACGGCTATTATCCGATTACCGCTGGATTTCCTTAAAACAAGAGCATCAAACAATGGCATATTTAATCAAAAAGAGGATGATGTAGAACACCAGCCTGAAAGAGAAGATGTGAAGAAAAAATGAAAAACACAGGCCCAATAAAATCTACTCAAAACATTAACGCGTTTTTACTCGTATGCGTAATCAGCGCCAATCAAGTAGGAATTGGCGTGATGGGATTTCAGCAGCAATTATACCAGCTCGCAAAACAGGATGCCTGGATTTCATTGATCATCAGCTTTCTTCTTGCACATGTATCTGTCTTCGTTATGATCAAAACATTGGAGCTATACGAATCCGAAGATATTTTTGGGATCAATCAGGACATATTCGGTAAATTCTTCGGTAATTTTCTGAATGTGTTATATGTCACGTATTGCAGTACTATATTTTTGATCATTTTAAGAACATATATTGAAGTCATCAATACGTGGGTTTTTTATAATTTAAGCTCCTTGTTTATATCAGCCACTTTATTGCTGCTTCTTATTTATGCCTTTACAGGAAATCTCAGAGTCATTGTAGGGGTTAGTTTCTTTACCATTAT
>DEQA01000294.1 GCA_002359075.1 Planococcaceae bacterium UBA3378 | reverse complement strand
AATCGATTTATGAAATTGATTCATATAATTAATAAATACAATAACTATAAACTGGATGAATTTATTATGATAGGTGACAGGAAGCACCATATTATTGGGGCGCTTAATACGGGAATCGATTCTATCGGGGTAACTTATGGATATGGTTCATTAGAAGAATTAAAAGAATGCAAACCTACTTATATTGTTAATAATATTCACCAATTAAAAGATAATTTGATGGTAAGTATAGCTAATTAAGTTCTTTTTATTAAACAAAAGGAACAACAGTAGAAGTATAGAGCAATCGTTTAGACGGCTTTTGCTGATGTAATAATTAAAATTAGTTTGTGAAGTATCATACTTAAACTATTTAGGGCGTGAGTTCAATTAATAAGTAAATAACTTTAAAGAACAATGTAGTAAAGCTCTTAGTTTTTAATAATTTTTTTCAAGTACGTCATTATCAATATACAATGGACAATAGACCAAACCGCCTGAATGCCGTGGCAATCAGACGGTTTTCGCTTAAGGCTACTTCATTTATGGTAAGCATCCCTACTCCATTATTTCTACTTTTCGTCCGGTATCGGTATTTCCAACAGGAAACTTCACAAAAAACGTAGTCCCTTTTGCTCCCGTATCGACTTCAATTTTTGCACCGTGACGGGCGGCAATGCCGTAGCAAACTCCTAATCCAAGACCGGTACCATTATCCTTTGTTGTGAAAAAGGGAGTGCCCATTTTTTCCAGCACTTCCGGGTTAATTCCTTTTCCTTCATTATGGATCTCTACTACTACACAGTCGCTGCCTTCGCTATAGGTTTTAATCGATAACATCTCTCCCTTGCTCATTGCCTCCAACCCATTTCGGGACAGATTGATGACTAACTGTCTTATTTCACTTGGATTTAAAAGCAATGGCGAGGTTTCCTTTGTATCAACCTGGACATTTTTATCTTGATTAAAGGCATCAATCATAATCAGCGGTGCAATGTCCTGAATAACCGAGTTTAAATCGAGCATTTGCAGGTCGGTTGTTCTTGTTCTTCCCATCGAAAGAAATTCAGTAATGATCGAATTTGCCCGGTCAATCTCCTCAATCATTAAATCAAAGTAGCTGCTGTATGATTTAAAGTCTTTATTTTCCTGTAATAGCTGCATGAAGCCTCTTACCGTTGTCATCGGATTCCGGATCTCATGGCTGATACCGGCTGCCATCTGGGCGATCAATTCAAGACCGGATAACCTTTTTAGTTCCTTCTCGTATTTTTTCTTTTCTGTAATATTTTTAAACAGGCAGCAAATACCGTCCTCATAAGGATACGCCGCTACCTCATACCAACAGTCTTCATAAATAGATTGGATTTCAAAATTAACCGGCAGCCTTTTTTCCATTGCCTCCAGAAAATTATCGTAAATAGTCGTCCCAACAGCCTCTGGATAGATGTCCCACATATTGCGCCCCAGCACCTCTTGTACTGTTTTATTTTTAGGCAAATGATGATGTTTATTAATAATGGTATATCTCCATTCTTTATCCAGCGCAATAAAGCCGTCTCTAATGCTTTCAATCACACTTGTCAGCTTTTCATTGGTTGATGCGAGCTCCCTTGTTCTCTCTTGGACGGTATTTTCGAGTTTGTCCATCTGGAGTAAATTCGCTATGGAGGCAGCTGTCGTATCGACAAGCGATTGGGCCAGTTTCAGCTTGGGTCCCATAAGCTTCGGATCGTTTCCTGCCCAGTTAACAACAACGATAATACCTAGCACTTCACCTAATGCTATAAAAGGCATAATTAACAGACTGTTTAACTGAACGAAACGGCATACTTCGTGATTGAGCCGCTCATCTGCAAATACGTCTTCAATGAAAATACCGGCTTTCGAATCAATTACTTCTTGAATAAGGGGACGAAACGTTTGGTCAATCTCTTCGTGTGTATCAGCCCAATTGACCTCTGTCCAATCACTTTCTGTATTCAGCTTCCCGCTTCTGATGATTTTTCTATTTACCGGCTCTAACAGATACGCTACTAAATTATCATTATTCAGCAGTTTGCCCAAATAGAAAAAACACTTATCCAGCCCTTCCTGCATGGTGGAGCACATGGAAAGATCACGTGTTATATCAAGCAGCAGCTGCTTCTCGTCGATAAGCCGTTTCTGCTCCTTCACAATATTAGCGTTTCGAATGGCGACCGCCGCCATATTTACATATGCTTCCACACTTTGGATTTCCAGCGCTGTTAAATCCATCGGCGTTCCATAGTTAAATAGAAAAACAAGCCCAAACAGCTCTTTTTCTACGGAGATAGGCAGTGCTAGTATGGATTTCACCTTGAAGTCTTCCACCGGCCTGTCATCCGGCCTGTCGTCCTGCGAAGTATCATGAATATAAATTGTTTTTCCTGTCTCAATTACTTCTTTTACGAGCATATCCTCTGCAGGATTGATTATCTGCATATCCAATGTCTGTCCGTTTATCGCTTCCGGCTTTCCGGCAAAGCCTCTGAAGGTTCCGTCACCCTGGGGCAGATAAATTCCTACCGCATCACATTGAACAATTTCCTCGGAGATCGCCGTTGTTACATGCTGCAAAACTTCCCGAAGCTCCAAATTTGTATTGATTACTTTAGTTATATTGGCAAGCCGAAAATATCTTGTCTGCTCTTTTTTCATATAAAAACCCCAATCATCACCAGTCATAGAATAAGAAGAAGCAATCAACCATATTTAAATATCAGTCTATATAAAATTGCTTCCTGTTATTTAACATCATGTCGCTTGTGTTTATTCTATCATTTGATTGCTGGACTTTGCGTTGAAAATGATTTTTTCTATATACTCATGCAGTAAACGCATATCCCGCATCATACAAAGTAAAAGAGCCGCCCCGAAAATAGCTGTACTTTCCGAAAACGCCCCTTTTAGTAGATTGAGGTATATCAATATGGGCGCTGCACCTCTAGCGGCTAGCTGTTCTATAAAAAAACGCAATCAAATTACTTACCCAACTCTTTTAAAAAAGCTTTCATTTCCTCTATACCCATTTTTTAACACATTCATTTTCACTATAACTGAATACTTCACAAACTTATTCCTGCAAGGATCTTTTTCTCTCTTAACTTTATAGTAGTGCCGGTGAACATTTATAACAATTGGTGGTCTTCAAATTTACGCATCAAGTCCTCGTGAAATGCCTGTTGTTCTTCTTGTGTCATTAACTGCGGAAAAATAGTATCGTAGGTCATGCATTTCCCCCCTTTAACTACAAAATCAATATCTTTTGTATGGTCAATATTCTTTAGAGGGTTTCCGTTCAGCACGACAAGATCAGCCAGTGTATTGTCTCGAATACGTCCTATATCATTTCGTCCGAGTGCGTTTGCTGCATGAATTGTCGCTGCCTGCAATGCTTCTGCCTCAGTAAACCCGCTTTCTACAAACAGCTCAAGCTCCCGGTGTAACGCCATGCCGGGATAAGTAAAAATCCCTGCCGGTGTATCTGTACCGGTAACGACCAGACCGCCCATTTTATGATAAACATGCGCAATTTTTTTCGTATAAGCATGCTGCAGCCCGGAGTCCTTTAATGCAGCTTGATAACTGAGCATTTGATTCCACTGATCCATTAAACCTTTATTATCCGCTATTTTTTGTATGACCAGATGATCTGGCTTCCAATAATCATTTAATAATCTGGCTTGATCAAAAATAGTCATTGTCGGACAAAGAATTACACCTTTATTTAAAAGAACCTCGCATACTTCCCGGATTTTCTCTTCGTCAGGGTGCTCCCAATCGATCGTATCCCACACTTGCTGTTCAGCTTTCATCGACCATTCCGGGAAGATTGCCTGCACAATACCGGAGCAGTGCTCATTCCATTTAATCCCTATATTTGCTGCGTCAACGGCAGTCACTGCACTGGCATGCAGTAAATCACAGCTGACCTCCTTGCTATATTTCCTCGCTTCATCGACTACAGCTTCCATCACATTTTTGCGTAGCCAGCCGTACACCTTTATGAATTCCGCCCCTTCTTTAACTTGCCTTCTTACCTCCCGGCGCGCTTCATTTTCGTCATCTGTATTGAAATTATAAGGACTTGTATCACCCCACAGCCCTGGAGGACCATCAATCATACGGTCTGCTGAAATGACACGCGGATGGATTCCCTGCGGATTTTCAATAAGCAAATCCACCAGTTCTATCACACTGCCCGCTGTATTGCGCACAGTCGTAATACCTGCAGCTGTAAAAAAAGGCGCAAAATTATGCTTAATGTGTACATGCATATCGATTAACCCGGGAATGATCCATTTATTTTGACAATCCAGCACTTCATATGTGGCCCGCAATGAAATTTGATCGGCAACTTCTATGATACGTGTATCATTT
The DNA here is from genome assembly GCA_002359075.1 of Planococcaceae bacterium UBA3378. Taxonomy (GTDB): domain Bacteria; phylum Bacillota; class Bacilli; order Bacillales_A; family Planococcaceae; genus Lysinibacillus_B. The sequence continues at coordinate 1,436 of DEQA01000294.1, read as the reverse complement.
ACTAAAATATCTTTTCTGCTAAAAAGCCCTGATTCTTCATTGAAAACATAACCATTTCTTAATACAGTATACATTTTATTCCTCCTGAATTATTTTTCTAAATTTTAATACAATTAAAATTATTTTTCTATTTGAAATTTCAATAAAATGGTATAATTTGAATGAGGTGATAGGTATGGGGTCATTAGGTGAAAAAATCAAGAAAAGAAGAAAGCAGCTGAAGTTAACATTGAAGGAGCTGGCCGGGAATGATTTCTCCTACAGTCTGCTAAGCCAAATTGAAAATAACAAAGCAAAGCCGTCTATAGCAACATTAGAAAAGCTGGCAGAAAAATTAGCGATGCCCGTGAATGAATTAATCAACCCTGCTGAAATCGCTCACTACCGGACATTACTTAGTAAATTTGAAAAACTAACGATCATGCCGTATGACCGCAATCCTGCTATTGACAAACACATTCTGGAAACGATCGAGCCCCTCTTATCAACGTTTCAATATACTTGTTATGAAGAAGCCAGGCTGGCCGAACTATATAGTAAATCCTATTTTTATTATTATGGGGAAATAAGAAAGCCGATTCTTGAGAAAAGCATGACATATTATGAGCAAATCGGCCTCACCCATAGAAAATATAAAACGCAGCTGTTCATCTGTGCTGCATTCATCAATCAAGGAAACTACAAAGAAACGCAGGAGCTGCTAGAAGAGATCGTACGGGAGGTAGAAAAAGAGGAGTATGTAGTGGAACCGATGATTGCAATCGATAGCTACTATTATAAATCACTCATCGAAGCTGCAGCAGGCGCCTACCTTTTAGCTGCTACCTTTTGTATGAAGGCTCTGGAGATTATTAAACGAACCAATCTCTATTACAAAACGGATGCAATTTTACGTTTTCAGCTCCTCCTGTATATTCAGTTACAGCATAAGGAACAAGGAAAAGCAAATCTCAAAAAGCTGCAGCACTATGTACAATTTACGGAAAATATTTATGACTACACATATTATATGTACAGTAAAGCCCACTTCGAAAATCGTCTTCAATTGAATACTCAAATAATCAAAGAGCTGCTTCATTTTATCAAGAGTTATTCAAATCGTGAAGAAGGCGAGCTGAGCACGTTATATAAACAGGAACTAGCCTATGCTTATTGGAAAGAGGGACTGTATGAGGAAGCTTTATCACAAGTGAAGGATTATGAAATCCCCGCCTACGTCACACACCCGCTTGAGCGGTCTGCCGGGTTTGAAATCATTGCTGTACGTGCAGAATGCCTGTATAAAGTCGGCAATGAAGAGGAAGCCATCGAGGATATCGTATACAGCAGGCAGCAGGTGAAGAATATGCCGGATTCCACCTATAAGGAGACGATATACCGCATTTATGATGCCATTTTAAAGAAAGGTTAAGTAAAAAACCAGTAAAATCCTATGA
>DEQA01000093.1:26512-34550 GCA_002359075.1 Planococcaceae bacterium UBA3378 | reverse complement strand
TCGACTACGGTCGCTAACTTTTTGAAACAACAAGGGATTACATTAGGCGAATATGATCGTGTCGAAAAAACGATGGAGGAGGTTATCGCTCCAGGCGATCGCATCGCAGTTGTTCGCGTAGAAAAGGTTACCGATGTAGTGGAAGAATCAATCGATTTCGCAATTGAAAAGAAAACGGATTCTTCTTTGTTGAAGGGAAAAGAGAAAGTAGTCACGGCAGGCAAAAAAGGTACGGTTGAACGTACGTATGAAGTCGTGAAAGAGAATGGAAAAGTAGTGTCTAAAACATTACAAAAAGAAAATATAGTGGAAGCACCGACAAAACAGGTAGTAGCAGTAGGTACGAAAGTAATCACAGCTAGTGTTTCACGTGATAATTCATCCGCCCCTTCAACAGGGAAGGAGTTTTATGTGACGGCAACTGCCTACACAGCAAGCTGCTCAGGCTGTTCGGGTGTCACGGCGACGGGAATTGATTTGAAGGCAAATCCTTCCAGTAAAGTTATTGCTGTGGATCCAAGCGTTATCCCATTAGGTTCAAAAGTGTGGGTGGAGGGCTACGGCTATGCCATCGCTGCTGATACAGGCGGCGCTATTAAAGGCAATAAAATCGATGTATTCGTATCTTCCAAGTCCCAAGCAGCAAGCTGGGGGCGTAAAAAGGTGCGCATAAAAGTATTAAACTAGTTACTAGTTTTCCAAAATGACTGGGCTTTCCCGTTTTTGACTGGCGGGAAAGCTATTTTTATGCAAAAAAACAGCGCCAGGGACGGTAAATACGTCATATAGGATGAATTTATTGCGGCAGGCAGCTATTTATATTCAGCCCTATCTTTCAAGTGGGTAGCAGTCTGCTGGATGTGTTAAAATACGAAAAGAAGCTTTAGGGAAAGAAGGACATACGTTGAATATAAAAGAAATCATTGTCGTTGAAGGCAAAGATGATACAACTGCCATTAAGCGTGCTGTTGGGGCTGATACAATCGAGACGAATGGATCTGCTATTTCAGAGGAAACACTACGGCGAATTGAGCATGCGCAAAAAAAGAGGGGCGTTATTGTTTTTACAGATCCTGATTATCCAGGGCGCCGTATTCGCGCTATTATTGAAGAGCGTATACCTGGTGTGAAGCATGCCTTTTTGGCAAAGGAAAAGACAATCGCCAAGAACGGGCGAGGGCTAGGGATTGAACATGCCAGTGACGAAGATATCCGCCATGCGCTCGATCATGTCTATACAGTTAATACAGATGAGCTATTTGAGGAACAGATTACTTTGGAGGATTTAATGCTGGCGAGATTGATTGGCCATCCACAGTCCAAGGAACGACGAAATAAGCTTGGCGAAATATTAAACATCGGGATGACAAACGGAAAGCAGCTGCATAAACGTCTTATTATGTTCCAAATTACAGTGGAACAGTTTGGCGCTGCAGTAGCACAGCTAGATCAGGAGGAACAAAATGTATAAAGACATTGCAACACCGGTTCGCACAAAGGAAATTTTAAATAAGTATGGCTTTTCTTTTAAAAAGAGCCTGGGGCAGAACTTTTTAATTGACCCGAATATTTTACGGAATATTGTAAGCCATGCCAACTTGACAACGGAAAGCGGAGCCATTGAGGTGGGACCGGGGATCGGAGCACTAACCGAGCATTTGGCAAGGGCAGCAAAAAAAGTAGTATCATTTGAGATTGATCAGCGCCTTTTGCCTGTACTCGAGGATACATTAAGTCCTTACGATAATATAAAAATTGTGCATTCGGATATTTTAAAGGCGGATGTTGCCAAAGTAATTGAGGAGGAGATGCCAGGTATTAAAGATATTATGGTGGTAGCCAATCTTCCTTACTACGTGACAACACCTATCTTAATGAAACTGCTTAATGACCGTCTGCCCATCCGCGGCTTTGTGGTGATGATGCAAAAGGAAGTGGCTGATCGTATTACCGCCAAGCCAGGGACAAAAGAATACGGTTCATTATCCATTGCTATCCAGTACTATTGTACAGCAGAGGTGGCAATGATTGTACCAAAGACAGTATTTATGCCGCAGCCGAATGTCGATTCGGCAGTTATCCGTCTATTAAGACATAATGAACCGCCTGTGAAAGTGATAAGCGAGGATTTCTTGTTTGAAGTAACACGGGCTTCTTTTGCTCAACGGCGTAAAACGATCCTTAATAATCTGCAATCAGGCATGACGGATGGCAAAAAAAATAAAGAAGCTATTATAGCAGCACTTGAAAAAGCCGGGGTAGACCCTTCACGGCGCGGGGAAACACTTACTATTGAGGAGTTCGGCCGTTTAGCCGATGCTTTGTATCCTATATTTTACAAACGGCAATAAAACGAACTTCCTAAAAAAAAATCGTAATTTTTTTAAGAAAAAAGTTGACGGTAATTATTCCTTGGTGATAAAATATTATATTTTATTGACTTAAAAGGCTTTTTGTGATATACTTTTGTTTAGTGAGGTGTATGCGAAAATGCCAAAAACGTTAGCTGACATTAAAAAGTCATTAGAATGTCATTTGGGTAAACGTTTGCAATTACGAGCAAACGGTGGTCGCAAGAAAACGGTTGAGTGTGAAGGCGTGCTGAGCGAAACTTATCGTGCAGTATTCGTTGTAGAGCTTGATCAGGAAGATAACGCGTGCAAACGTGTGTCTTACAGCTACACAGATATCTTAACAGAAGCAGTAGAGATTACTTTTTTAGATGACACGATTGCTGTCGCTAAATAGGGTTTAGTTTTTATTTTATATGTTTTGATGAAGCACCCATATAGATGGGTGTTTTTCCTTTTTTGAAGGATGCATAGAGCATACGGATTCACACATAATACATTTGTCAGCCTTATATTCAAAAGGAGGCAAAAAGCATGGCTAAAGAAAAGATCATGTCGCCACGTCTAAAAGAAGAGATTGCCAAGGAACTCGGATTTTACGATGTTGTACAAAAAGAAGGCTGGGGCGGGATTAAAGCCCGTGATGCCGGAAATATGGTCAAACGTGCCATTGAAATGGCCGAGGAAGGTCTTGCAGCGGAAAAACGCAACAAGAATATTTAGCTAGGTTGAACCAAAAAGAGAAATAAGGCTGATGGAAGCTGTCTCGATGATGAGACAGCTTCTTTTTCGTAAAGGGGCATAAAAGTTTCGGTACTTTCCATAAGTGCCTTGTTCAGCAGTATGGTAAAATAAAAGGCAATGATATTCGCAATGCGCGAGATGTAAGGAGGATTTTGGCATGCTGTATGTAAAGGCACCCGCTAAAATTAATTTAACATTAGATGTTTTATATAAAAGGCCTGATCAATATCACGAAGTGGAAATGATCATGACGACAGTAGACTTAGCCGACCGGATTGGTTTAGAACCGCGGAAAGACGGCCTTATTAAAATTATTTCAGCTGACCGCTTTGTTCCTGATGACGACCGAAACTTTGCCTACCAGGCAGCCAAGCTATTGAAGGATACATATGGTATTTCGGAAGGTGTATCAATTAAAATTGATAAAGAAATTCCTATTGCTGCAGGACTAGCCGGCGGCAGCAGTGATGCTGCTGCTACTTTACGCGGATTAAATGAGATGTGGAATTTACAATTAACAATGGATGAACTTGCTGAGCATGGTTCAAAAATAGGATCGGACGTTTCTTTCTGTGTCTACGGTGGAACGGCACTGGCTACAGGGCGTGGAGAGAAAATTAAAGAATTGCCGGCTCCTCCTGCATGCTGGGTCGTATTAGCAAAACCAAAAATCGGTGTTTCTACAGCAGATGTATATGGAGGGCTGAGACTCGAAGGAATCCAACATCCCGATACTAAGCGAATGATAGAGGCAATTGAGACACAAAATTATGAGCTTGTCTGCGAGTCGCTTGGGAACGTACTCGAAACTGTAACATTCAAGCTGCACCCGGAAGTAGTAATGATTAAAGAGCAAATGCAGCGCTTTGGAGCTGATGCCGTGTTAATGAGCGGCAGCGGTCCGACTGTTTTTGGACTAGTGGATTCAGAATCGCGTGCTACCCGGATTTATAACGGACTGCGGGGGTTCTGCGAAGAGGTATATGTAGTAAGGATGCTGGGAGATCGGAATCCACTTGCTTAAAAGCGTATGCTTATGGTAATTTACGTATTAAAAGTTCGTGTTTAACATGGTTTTATTATTAAAAAGGGAGAGGATCAAATGAAATGGAAGCGTAGTGAGCGTCTTGTAGATATGACCTACTATTTGCTTGAACATCCACATCAGCTGATCCCGCTAACTTATTTTTCTACTCTATATCAATCCGCTAAATCCTCCATTAGTGAAGATTTATCGATTGTAAAAGAAACATTTGAAGAAAAAGGAATCGGGTTGCTGATGACTGTGCCTGGAGCAGCGGGCGGAGTAAAATATATCCCAAAAACATCTGAACAAGATGTAAAGGAAATTATTAATGAGCTTATTGTAGAGCTTGGGCAGTCGGATCGATTATTACCAGGCGGCTATTTATTTATGACGGATTTATTAGGAAATCCGGAACTGATGAATCGAGTGGGCAAAGTATTTGCCAGTGCATTTGCAGACAAGCAAATTGATGTCATTATGACGGTGGCCACAAAAGGGATTTCGATTGCCCATGCAATTGCACGTCATTTAAATGTACCGGTCGTTGTTGTGCGCCGTGACAGTAAAGTGACGGAGGGTTCTACAGTAAGTATTAATTATGTATCGGGTTCTTCTCGTCGTATTCAGACAATGGTATTATCAAAGCGCAGCATGAAGAGCGGACAGCGTGTCCTCATTACAGATGATTTTATGAAAGTAGGGGGCACAATGAACGGTATGAAAAATCTGCTTGAAGAGTTCGAATGTGAGCTGGCGGGAATTGCCGTACTTGTAGAAGCGGAACATGCGGATGAAACGCTTGTAGACGACTACTATTCATTAGTAAAGCTTCATGAAGTAAACGAGAAGGATCGGACAATTGCATTAAGCGAAGGTAATTATTTTTTAAAGGAGAGAAACGGATGAAAACAGTATCTACAAACAAAGCACCGGCAGCAATCGGTCCTTATGCACAAGGCATTATCGTAAATAACATGTTTTACTCTTCAGGACAAATCCCTTTAACAGCAGCGGATGAGCTGGTGGAAGGGGATATCAAAGAGCAAACAAACCAAGTATTTGAGAATTTGAAAGCTGTTCTTGCAGCAGCAGGTAGTTCGCTAGATCAGGTGGTAAAAACAACGGTATTTATGAAGGACATGAATGACTTTGCTGAAATGAATGAAGTATATGCCAGTCATTTTGGGGATCATAAGCCAGCACGTTCTGCTGTAGAAGTGGCCCGTCTGCCAAAGGATGTAAAGGTGGAAATCGAAGTTATTGCATTAGTTAAATAATAGGTGGAAAGCAGCTCCGTAGCGTAAATGAATTTTTCTATGACAAAAACATCATGTTTCTTTCGAGACACATGATGTTTTTTGCTTTTTCTCGGCTTCTTTTTTAGCAGTACAAAGCTTTAAAATAGAAGCGGGAAGGATATAACTATTTGTAACTTGTAAAAAGATTTGGGGAAGGAATTTATCGTAATTGATGGTCTATAAATTTAAAAAGTTAAAATATTTATAAATTTCTACCAATTAAAGAAGGAATTTAAGTTTTTTTGAAGAAATTAACTCTCATAAAAGGTGACATCTTAGATGAGAGGGGTGAGAGAATGGAAGTAACAGATGTAAGATTACGACGTGTACAGACAGACGGTAGAATGCGTGCCATCGCTTCCATCACATTGGATGATGAGTTTGTCGTCCACGATATTCGAGTGATCGATGGGAATTCAGGCCTATTTGTAGCAATGCCGAGCAAGCGTACGCCGGATGGCGAATTCCGGGATATAGCCCATCCAATCAATTCAGGAACACGCAATAAAATTCAGGAAATCGTACTGGCTGCTTATCATGCTTCAGACGAGGAAAATGAAGAAGAAGTCCTGGAATTAGAAGAAGCAAATGTATAATTTTTATATAAAGAGAGTCTACTCGATAAAAGAGTAGACTCTTTTTATATAGGAAAAGAGCAGAATCCAGTCCCAACAAGCGTTTTCATAGCGTAAAGGACAGCGATGAAAAAATAAGGGTGAGTTAATGTTTTGTCAAGTCCGAATACCTTGAAAATCGTGTGAATTTACTATATAGTCATAAGAGACACTGAGCTGAATTGGGGGACTTAAAGATGACTAATATTTTTGCTATCGTGCTAGCAGCTGGTCAGGGAACACGAATGAAGTCCAAATTATATAAAGTGCTCCATCCTGTTTGCGGCAAGCCAATGGTTCAACATGTTGTAGACCATATCGAAACGTTAGATGTAGAACGCATTGTAACGGTTGTCGGACATGGCGCCGAAATGGTAAAGGAACAGTTAGGGGAGCAAAGCGAGTATGTGCTGCAAGCAGAGCAGCTTGGAACAGCCCATGCCGTTCAACAAGCAGAATCTATCCTTGGTGCGCTTGAAGGTACAACATTGGTGGTTTGTGGTGATACACCATTAATCCGCCCTGAAACAATGAAAGCCCTATTCGACTATCATACTTCACAAAACGCTAAAGCGACTATTTTAACAGCAGTGGCAGAAGACCCTACTGGTTATGGTCGTATTTTGCGGGATACTGAAGGAAACGTAGCCCAAATTGTAGAACAAAAAGATGCAACAGAAGAGCAGAGAAAAGTGAACGAAATCAATACAGGTACTTACTGTTTTGATAACAAGGCTCTATTTGAAACTTTGAAACTTGTGAAAAATGACAATGCCCAAGGTGAATATTACCTTCCGGATGTTATTGAAATTCTACAGAAGCAAGGAGATCTCGTTGCTGCCTATGTAACAGAGAATTTTGAGGAAACTCTTGGTGTTAACGACCGTTTTGCTCTTTCTCAGGCAGAGGAGATTATGCGCGCCCGTATCAATGAGCGCCATATGCGTAACGGTGTCACAATTATTAACCCATCTACAACTCATATTAGTGCAGACACGGTTATCGGCTCTGATACGGTGATTCAGCCAGGCTGTATCATCGAAGGAAAGTCAGTAATCGGCGAAGACTGCATTATCGGGCCAAACAGCCATATTGTGGACAGTCAAATCGGCAATGCAACAACAGTTCATAGCTCTGTTGTCCTGCAAAGCAAAGTAGGTAACGAAACTGCTGTCGGACCATTTGCACACCTTCGTCCGGCTTCTTCACTTGGTGACCATGTAAAGGTTGGTAACTTTGTAGAGGTGAAGAAAAGCAATTTAGGCGACCATACAAAAGTATCACACTTAAGTTACATAGGGGATGCTGAAGTAGGGGATAATTGCAATATTGGCTGTGGAACAATTACTGTCAATTATGACGGTAAGAACAAATTTAAAACAGTTATTGAAGATGATGTATTTGTTGGGTGCAATTCGAACCTAGTGGCGCCGGTGACACTTGGAGCTGGCTCATTCATCGCAGCAGGCTCAACTGTTACGAAGGATGTCCCGGGTGATGCTTTAGCCATTGCACGCGCACGTCAGGAAAATAAATTAAACTATGTTAGTAACAAATTAAAATAAACTCATTAATTTAGAAAAAACAGGAGGCCATCATGCCGTATCAATACGCTGACTCAAAATTAAAAATCTTCTCGCTAAACTCAAACAACCCTCTGGCAGAAGAAATCGCCAAAGAAATGGGCTGTGAGCTAGGTAAATCATCTGTAAAGCATTTCAGTGATGGAGAAATTCAAATTAGTATTGAAGAAAGTATTCGCGGTTGCGACGTATTCATCGTTCAATCCACTTCTGCACCTGTAAACGAACATCTTATGGAGCTATTAATTATGGTTGACGCTGTAAAACGCGCTTCAGCACGCACAGTAAACGTAGTAATGCCTTACTACGGCTATGCTCGTCAAGACCGTAAAGCAAAAGCTCGTGAGCCGATTACAGCAAAATTAGTAGCCAACCTTTTAGAAACTGCAGGGGCTACTCGTGTAATTGTATTAGATTTACA
>DEQA01000093.1:12730-26451 GCA_002359075.1 Planococcaceae bacterium UBA3378 | reverse complement strand
GTGCCGATCTTATCTGATTACTTCAAAACAAAAGGATTTAATCCGGATGATGTGGTAATCGTATCACCTGATCACGGCGGTGTAACGCGTGCCCGTAAGATGGCAGAGCGTTTGAAGGCTCCTATTGCGATCATCGATAAACGTCGACCAAAGCCAAACGTAGCAGAAGTAATGAATATTGTTGGTAATGTTGAAGGCAAGGTGGCTATCTTAATTGATGATATCATCGATACGGCAGGTACGATTACAATCGGTGCAAATGCGCTGATTGAAGCGGGTGCAAAGGAAGTATATGCTTGCTGTTCACACCCTGTATTATCAGGTCCTGCAATCGAGCGTATTGAAAACTCAGTAATTAAAGAATTAGTTGTAACGAACACGATTCAATTAACAGAAGATCGTAAATCGCCGAAAATTAAACAGCTTTCAGTAGCGGGCTTGATGGCTGATGCTATTTCCCGCGTATATGAAAATAAATCTGTAAGTACACTGTTTGACTAATCTAATAAACGAAAAACCGTTTCCTTTTCTGGAGACGGTTTTTTTAGTTCATCACCGTAATATGGGGATCATTTCCGTTCTGGCCGGATGCTTTCCTGGAGCCGTAGTGATTTCCAAGCAGTCCCAGATACCGCTTATGAAGGAGACCGGTTTTTATATATGGTTTAAATTTCCTGGAAAAAGGGTAAAGAATAAAGTGAAAAATTTTACGGAAAAGGGGAATGCGAGGTATGAGTACAGTATTAGAAGCAACAAAACGTGAAACTGGCGCTCGTTCGATTTTAACCGGAGTACGAAATAACGGTGGCATACCAGCAAATGTGTATGGCTACAACACAGAGGCTACAACGATTAGTGTGGATGCTAAATCTTTACTTAAGGAACTTCAAACAAACGGACAAAATGCCGTATTTAAATTAAATGTTGAAGGAAAGACAGTGAATGCTGTCATTAATGAAATTCAGCGCTGTGCCTTAAAAGGCCATATAAAGCATATAGACTTCCAAGCGATTAATATGGGCGAGGAAATTGAAGTGGAAGTCCCTGTTACAATTGCCGGAGAAGCAGCAGGCGTCAAGGAAGGCGGCGTGTTAACGCAGCCAAACCGAGATATGAAAATTAAAGTAAAGCCTTCGGACATTCTGGAATCGATCGAAATAGATGTATCGAATTTAGGTGTCGGGGATACACTGTCGCTAGCTGATGTACGCGAAAAGATTCACTTTGAAGTACTACATGATGACGATTATACATTAGCTACTGTTACTCCACCAACGAAGGTTGATGAAGGGGCAGATGGCGAAGCTTTGACAGCAGATGATGTAGAGGCAACAGGTGAAAAACTGGACCCGGACCGCCCTGGACGTGAAGATTAAATATCGGCGATTCTAATTAAAGAAACTTCTCAGAGTGAAGACAAAGCCGTCTTACGGCTTTGTCTTCACGTTTTTTTAGGAATAACGTAAAAAGAAAGCTTATCCAGCCTGTCTTAAAAAGCTAGCCATAAATAGCACGAAGAAGAGCAAGGCAAGCAGCGATAGATGTAAGCATTAGTCGGCTGCTCCTTTTTATCCATTTTTTTCGCGCAAGGGCTTAACCTCAGCTATTTAAGCTATAGTAGGATATAATGATATTTACATAATCAGGTAATATTGTAACCCCGCTTTTTTCGGAAAGAACTTTTTAAACAGGTATGATAAAATAGGCTACAATAACATTTAAATGAGGTTTATAAACATGAAATTAATTATAGGTTTAGGGAATCCGGGGAAACCATATGAACATACCCGCCATAATATAGGTTTTGATATTATAGATGCTTTGGCAAATAAATGGGGAGCTCCGTTAAATCAGACAAAATTTAATGGGATGTATGCAACCATCCACCGCCCGGAAGGAAAAGTCATGCTGTTAAAGCCCTTAACATACATGAATTTGTCAGGTGAATGTGTGCGTCCAATGATGGATTATTTTGATATTGATGTTGAAGATGTAATTGTCATTTACGATGATTTAGATTTGGAAACAGGCAAGCTGCGTTTACGTCAAAAAGGGAGTGCAGGCGGACATAATGGTATTAAGTCATTAATCCAGCATCTTGGCACGCAGGAGTTTAACCGAATCAGAGTCGGCGTCAGCCGCCCGCCAGCCGGTGTCAAAGTAGCTGATTATGTGTTGTCGAAGTTTTCCAAAGAAGATGAGCCAATTGTACAGGAGGCAATCCAAAAATCATGCGATGCCGTAGAAGCAGCGCTGTCGAAAAAATTTTTGGATGTCATGAATATATTTAACGGCGCATAAAAAAATAGAAGAACGTCTATACTTTGAATACAAATGTAATCAAAGGAGGACGCATATGCCGGTTCGTTATCGCTGCAGACACTGTGAAACAGAAATTGGAAGGTTACCTTTTGATGCAGAAGAAACAATCCGTAAGTTACACCAGTTTGAAATTGGAGAAATTGATGATTATATTGAAAAAGATGAGCGTGGCGAAACAATCGTTCATTCGATCTGTGAGCATTGCGAAGATTCGCTCCGCCAATTTCCCGACTACCATGCGCTAAAAAATTGGTTACAGTAATGAAAAAACGGTAAATAAGAAAATAGCAGGTCGCTTTGGCACATGGAAACCTGAAAAGGTCTAGTGTGCCAAGGCTTTTTCCGTTTTTATTTAGGAAAGAGTATCTTTTGCTGCAAGTATATCTTGAATGTACGTTTGTTATCTAATATTCTTTCATCCTTATAAAAAGACAAGAAAAATAGAATGAACAGCATCAATAGATAAGTGGATACAGATTCTTTCAAATGAGAGGAGTTTTTAAATGGAAGTTTTTCATCAGCTATTCTCGCAAGATAAACATATAAAAACAATATTAAAGCAGATGGATAAAAATGAGGCAGATCAGCAGTTAATTACCGGTCTGACAGGAGGGGCAAGACCTGCCTTTATCCAGTCTGTATTTAAGGAAACAAACAGGCCAATCTATGTAGTCTCCCCGAATCTACTGCAGGCTCAAAAGCTGGCAGATGATTTGGCCTCTTTAGTTGGGGATGAATCTGTCTTTTATTACCCGGCGGATGAATTCATCGCGGCTGATATGACCATTGCCTCCCATGAGCTACGTGCCCAGCGGATTGCCACGATGGACCATCTAGCAAAAGGCACACCGGGTATTTACATTGTTCCGGTAGCCGGTATGCGAAAGTATATAACACCTCCTGCCCAATGGAAGGAAAGCTCTTTACAGACTGCTGTCGGCGAGGAGATTGAAATAGAAGATTGGTTGTCAAAGCTTGTAGCTATGGGCTATGCACGCAGCGGTATGGTGACGGCACCCGGAGAATTTGCAGCACGTGGAGGAATTTTAGATATCTATCCTTTATATGCAGATGCGCCGATCCGCATTGAATTGTTTGATACGGAAGTGGATTCCATCCGCTCCTTTGATGCGGATACACAGCGGTCGATCGAGAAGATGGATGCTACCCGCATTTTGCCGGCGATAGAGATTTTGCTATCAGGAGCAGACCGGTTGAAGCTGGCGGAACGTTTAGAAGGTGCTTTGGCAAACAGCCTAAAGAAGGTCAAAAATGCTGAACTGCAGGAGCTGCTTGTAGAAAATATACAATATGACATGACGATGTTAAGAGAAGGAAATCTACCCGATCATGTAAATAAATATGGCTCTCTTTTATTTGAGCAGTCTACTTTTTTAGGGGATTATTTTGCAAAAGAGGGCATTGTGCTATTCGATGAATTAGGACGCATTCAAGAAGTAATGGATGCGTGGGAACGAGAAGAGGAGGAGTGGTTTTTATCCTTGATTGAGGAAGGGAAAATGCTCCATGACGTAAAACCTTCTTTTTCCTTTAAGGAAATTACAGCAATGCTCCGTCAGCAAAAAATTTCCTTGGCTTTATTTGCACGCACATTTGCCGGTATCCGTTTTTCTAAAACAACGAATATTTCGTGCAAGCCGATGCAGCAGTTCCATGGACAGATTGCACTATTGCAAAATGAAGTAGAGCGCTGGGAACGTGAGAATTTTACTGTTTTGTTTGCGGCAAGCGGTATAGAAAGACTACAGCAGATGCAACGGATGCTAGAAGGCTATCACATAGAAGGCCAAATTGGTATGCCAAATGGTGCAGGCATCTTTTTAATCGATGCAGCGTTGTCCGCCGGCTTTGAGCTGCCGATGCAGAAAATTGCTGTTGTCACAGATGACGAGCTGTTTAAGCAACAGGCAAAGAAAAAGAAGCGGCCACAGAAAATGTCGAATGCAGAACGTATTAAATCGTATACGGAAATTAAGCCCGGCGATTATGTTGTCCATATTCATCACGGGATCGGAAAGTATATCGGTATTGAAACATTAGAGGTAGGAGGCACACATAAAGACTATCTTCATATTCGTTATCGGGCAGATGATAAGTTATATGTCCCTGTTGATCAAATTGACCTCATCCAAAAGTATGTAGCTTCCGAGGATAAAGAGCCAAAGCTGCATAAGCTGGGGGGCGCCGAATGGAAAAAAGCGAAGGCGAAAGTATCTTCGGCTGTCCATGATATTGCAGATGAGCTGATTAAATTATATGCCAAGCGCGAAGCGGAAAAAGGCTATGCGTTTACACCGGATTCAGATGAGGTGCGGGCTTTTGAAGCAGAGTTCCCTTATGAAGAGACAGAGGACCAGCTACGTACCATTATGGAAGTAAAGCGTGATATGGAACGTGAACGCCCAATGGACCGCCTTGTCTGCGGAGATGTAGGGTATGGAAAGACAGAGGTTGCCATTCGTGCTGCTTTCAAAGCTATTCAGGATGGAAAACAGGTCGCCTTCTTAGTACCGACAACGATTTTAGCTCAACAGCATTTTGAAACAATTCAAGCGCGTTTTGAAGAGCATGCGATAAATGTAGGTTTACTGAGCCGCTTCCGTACACGTAAGCAGCAGCTCGAAACGATTAAAGGGCTAAAAGAAGGAACAGTCGATATGGTAATCGGTACGCACCGTATCTTATCAAAAGATGTTCAATATCAAGATCTGGGCCTTCTCATTGTCGATGAAGAGCAGCGTTTTGGGGTAACCCATAAGGAAAAAATCAAGCAGTTAAAGACAAATATAGATGTATTAACGTTAACCGCCACACCAATTCCTCGTACATTGCATATGTCGATGGTAGGTGTCCGGGACCTTTCGGTTATTGAAACACCTCCTCAAAACCGTTTCCCTGTACAAACCTATGTAATGGAGCATAGCGGGGCATTAGTGCGGGAAGCAATCGAACGGGAGATGGCGCGCGGCGGACAGACATTTTACTTATATAACAGGGTAGAGGATATGACGAGCCGGGTGGAGGAAATCCGGGCCCTCGTTCCGGAAGCACGTGTCGGCTATGCCCACGGACGCATGACAGAATCAGAGCTGGAGTCTGTCATCCTGACGTTTTTAGAGGGCGAATATGATGTATTAGTAACGACGACAATTATTGAGACGGGTGTTGATATTCCGAATGTAAATACATTGATTGTCCATGATGCTGACCGTATGGGATTATCACAGCTTTACCAGCTGCGCGGCCGTGTTGGACGTTCAAACCGTATCGCCTATGCTTATTTTATGTACCAGCGTGACAAAGTGCTGACAGAGGTAGCAGAACACCGCCTGCAAGCTATTAAGGAATTTACAGAACTTGGGTCGGGCTTTAAAATTGCCATGCGCGATTTATCGATCCGGGGAGCCGGGAATTTACTCGGAGCCCAGCAACATGGATTTATCGACTCCGTCGGCTTTGATTTATATTCGCAAATGCTGGAAGAGGCTATTGAAGAACGCCGGACCGGTGTGAAAAGGGAAGAAAAGCAGGAAGTTGAGATTCTTCTGCAGACAGATGCCTATATTCCAGATGCCTATATTCCAGACGGCTATCAAAAAATCCAAATGTACAAAAGGATTAAAGCGATGGAACGTGAGGAAGATTACTTTGAAATCATTGATGAGCTGCAGGACCGGTTTGGGGATCTGCCGGTAGAAACAGAACGTTTAATGCGCATTGCCCGGATAAAAGTATGGGCGCTGCAAGCCGGCATTACGACCATTAAGGAAAAACAGGGAGTCATCACGATTAATCTATCTGAAGAAGGCACAGCACGCGTAGACGGGGCAAAGGTTGTCTCTGACTCCATGCAGTTTGAACGGGCAGTAGGCTTTGGCATGGATGGCGCCAAACTGAATTTGACCATCGATATGAAAAAATGCGGCAAGTATCTGCCGCTTGATGTATTAGAAAAAATGGTGAAGATTGTCTCAGTGGCTAAAAAAGAAGAGGTAGCATAATAAAAAAGGCGGACTATGTATAAGAAATAATGTCCGCCTTTTACCTATGGAAAAAACTATATTGAAATGTTTTGCGCCGCACTATAATGCATTCCATTCGTATAATTTAATCGTTGCAGCAGTTCTTCGCGATCGGCATGCTCCTGACGCTTTTCCATAAACATCTTTTCCTTTGTTGAAGAAGCTGTCAGCAGATTACGTTGCCCATTATATTTTTCGAGATATCTAGTGAAAATACCGCTTTCTACCTCCGTGCGTACTTGTGGGCGGTTTTTTATATCCACGGGACTGTAATAATAAGCTAAATGCTCACCTGCATAAAATTGAGTTTGTTTATATGCATCGGAATTGCTCTCTACTCGGTTTACTCGCATAAAAATCCCCCTCATTTTTTATAAGCTATATACCCATTACAAAAACAATTAAACGACCAAAATAGCGATTATTCTGAATTTAGTCTTCTGTTACTATTAAATAAATCCATAAACTAGATCTAATTTACTACCCACATTAATATTTTTGTTGCATAGTTTACAATTTGCTTAACCATACTAATTGGGAACAGAGCTAAATTTGTGGAAAGTGAGGTAGCATATGAAAGCAACAGGTATTGTACGTCGGATTGATGATTTAGGGCGTGTTGTTATACCAAAAGAGATTCGCCGGACGATGCGGATTCGTGAAGGCGATCCGCTTGAGATTTTTACTGATCGCGAAGGTGAAGTCATTTTAAAAAAATATTCACCGATCAATGATCTTAGTGAATTTGCAACAGAGTATGTGGAATCATTATACGAAGCATTAGGGTTACCGATTTTCCTTAGTGACCGCGATGAAATGATTGCCATTGCTGGTGTTGCCAAAAAAACGTATAGCCATCGACGTCTCTCTCCTTTTGCGGAGGATTCGATGAAAGAGCGCCGCCCCATATTACATCAACAGGAAACTGTTATCGAACTTGTTCCCGGCCAGTACGAAGAAGTAAAGTCGTATTGTATTGCTCCGATTTTGGCGAATGGCGATATTATCGGCGCCATTTATGTCCTTTCTAAAGACGGACTAATCGGAGCGGTAGAACAAAAAAGTGCCGAAATCGGTGCTCTCTTTTTGGCGAAACAAATGGAAAGTTAGAAGCGGCCAACAGATGGTATATATCCATCCTGGCTTTCCGTATAAAAAGGACATCATGTCATCCTTATATAAGGAGATACGAGTCTTTTCAAAAACGTCCTGTTATAAAAAACAGGGCGTTTTTTACATGGACCGGTACGGCTTGGTACAAGAACTGTCACCTCAATCATGGTATACTTGTACCATTGTATAAATGAGGAAGGATTTTATATGTCTTCACAATTTAGTATGAAAAGCTATATGAAGGGTGCCCTGCTATTAACGGTGGCATCGCTGATTGTGAAAGTATTAAGTGCCATCTATCGTGTTCCTTTTCAAAACATGGTAGGCGATCAGGGATTCTACGTGTATCAGCAAGTATATCCATTCATTTCTCTATTTGTCGTATGGACGTCCGGCGGCTTTGCAGTTGCCATTTCAAAACTATTGGCTGATGCTGAAAATGAGCAAATGAAGCAAGGGATTACATCAACAGTATTCCAATATTTAACCGTACTATCTTTGCTCTTTTTTTCCCTTTTATTTTTCGGGGCGGATGTATTATCCTCCTGGATGGGCGATCTGAGCTTGGCGCCCCTTTTAAAAACCGGCGCATTTGTTACGCTTTTTATGCCGGCTTTGGCTGTCATGAAAGGTACTTTTCAATCCCGTGCCATGATGGAGCCTGTCGCCTATGCACAGGTTTTTGAACAGTTGATCCGGGTAGCTGTTATTTTGATTGGGACGGTTATCATCATGACCGCCTTTTCCGGTACCGTGTATGCAGCAGGAAACATGGCTGTTTTAGGCACGGTAATTGGTGAATTGGCGGGCGTCATCTTATTATTTGTATATATGAGAAAGTCACGGCTTTTATTCGGAAAAAGGGCCATTATCCCAAAATGGCCGGTCATCAAGGAAGTCACGCTTTTTAGTGTGAGCGTGAGTATGAGTAGTTTATTGCTGCTCGCTTTTCAGCTTGTTGACTCATTTACTATATTTTCTATACTGGCCGATACAGGGATGCCGAGAATAGAGGCAATGGAGACAAAGGGCATTTATGACCGCGGCCAGCCGTTAGTCCAGCTTGGAATCGTGATTGCCTCCTCCTTCTCGCTGGCCATTGTTCCACTTGTCGCCTATAAATCGAAAAAAGGCTCGTTAGGGGAACTTCCTTACATCCAATTGACATACCGGGCTTCCCTCCTTTTTGGAGTGGCAGCATCCCTTGGTCTCATTCTCGTTATGCCTTATGTGAATGTGCTGCTATTTAAAACAGGAGCGCTTTCTATCGTCTTAATGCTGTATGTGCTGCAGATCATTCCGCTATCGATTATTTTGACGTTCACATCTGTGCTGCAAGGCTATGGGAAGCTGAAGGTGCCTACTGCCTTTTTAGCAGGTGCCTTTTTAGTGAAGCTAGGTGGAAATATTCTGTTCATCCCGCTTGTTGGGATTGCTGGGGCAGCTTTGGCAAGTAACATAGGGCTATTTTTGTGTGCTGCCGCCTTGATGTATTATTTAAAGCAGTATAAGAATGTAAAATTGGCAAACGGGTCGTTTTATAAAAAACTGGCCGTTGCCAGTATCGCTATGGCATTAGCAATAGAAGCTGCTGTATTGGTATTGGACCAGATCATTCCTTTTGAATCCACTCGTATGGCATCTATTGCTTATAGCGGTGTACTGATCATGCTGGGTGCCTTTACATTTATCACGATCGTGGCGAAACTCCGCTTGCTTAGCGTAAGGGAGTGGTTCATCATTCCATTTGGACGGAAGATGGCTATGTACCAATTATGGTTAAATCAAAAGAAGTAGGTGTGTATATGTATCAATTAACAGTTATCGGCCTTGGGGCAGCGGACTTTGATCAGCTGCAGCTGGGTGTTTATAAACAATTAAAGCAGGCAAAAAAATTATATGTGCGGACAGAAGACCACCCTGTACTTCATGAGTTAAAGGAAGAAGGGGTGGAGTTTTCCAGCCTGGACTACATATATGAAAAGCATGATACATTTGCGCCCGTATATGAGGAAATTGCTTCATTATTGATTGAAACAGCAAAGCATGAGCCGGTCATGTATGCCGTGCCCGGTCACCCTCTTGTTGCAGAGCAGACAGTACAGCATCTCATTGAAGCAGAGAAAAACGGAGAAGTTCTTTTAACCATTGAGGGCGGTCAAAGTTTTTTAGATCCTATTTTCGGCGCATTAAAGATCGACCCGATTGAAGGCTTTCAGCTGCTTGATGGGACAAGCATGTCGATGCATGACATCAATATGCGCCAGCATATTTTAATTGCCCAAGTGTATGATGCATTCAGCGCATCCGAAGTGAAACTGTCCCTAATGGAAAAGTACAGGGATGATTATCCGGTAACAATCGTGACAGCAGCGGGCTCTTCACAGGAAAAGTTGGTGACTGTGCCTCTTTATGAGCTGGATCATGTAGCAGAGCTGAATAACTTAACGACAGTCTATGTTCCGCCTGTAGCGTCTGATGAGGAGGCATTACGTGACTGGACGACATTCCGCCGGATTATTGCTACTCTTCGCGGTCCAAACGGCTGCCCATGGGATCAAAAACAGACACATGAATCGCTGAAGAAATATTTGCTGGAGGAAGCGCATGAATTTTTAGCTGCTGTTGACGCAGAAGATGACTATGCCATGGTTGAGGAGCTGGGGGATGTGCTGCTGCAAGTATTCCTGCATGCTCAAATTGGCGAGGATGACGGTTACTTCAATTTAGAGGAAGTACTGGCCGCTATTAGCGAAAAGATGATCCGGCGCCATCCACATGTATTCGGTGATGTAGCTGTCGAAGATGCAGACCAGGTAGTGGCAAATTGGGAAGAGATTAAGCAGATGGAAAAGGGCGAACAAAAAGAGCCTCTCCTGGCTGGGGAATACCGTGCCGGATCTTCCTTGCAAACTGCCTACAACTATCAGAAAAAGGCTGCAAAAGTAGGTTTTGATTGGCCGGATGTGGAAGAAGCATGGGATAAACTGATTGAAGAAATGAAAGAATTTCAGGTAGAAATAGAAAAGGGCGATGCCCGAAAACGTATGGATGAATTGGGGGATGTGCTGTTTACATTAGTAAATGTAGCACGCTTTTATAACGTTTCCCCGGAGGAGGCCATGCTTCATGCAAATGAAAAGTTTGCTCGCCGCTTCGGTTATATAGAGGACCGGGTAAAGAAGAGCGGTAAAGAGTTCACGGCGTTTACTTTAGAAGAGCTGGATGCTTTTTGGAATGAGGCAAAGCGCCGGGAAAAGGGGGAATAAAAATGCGTTTAGATAAGTTTCTAAAAGTTTCAAGGTTGATCAAGCGCCGTACATTGGCAAAAGAGGTAGCAGTACAGGGGCGTATTACGATTAATGGTAAAACGGCAAAGGCCAGCAGCTCTGTAAAAGCCGGAGATGAGCTGGCTATCCGGTTTGGCCAGAAAATCGTCACAGCACGGGTAGAGGAGCTGCGGGAAAATGTACGTAAAGAAGAAGCAGCCAGCATGTTTACGATTTTGAAAGAAGAAAAACTAGAAAAGATCGAGCCTGAATTCATAGATGATGAAGAATAATGAGAAATATAAATAAGTAAGAAAATAGAGCATGATAGTAAAATTTACTGTCATGCTTTTTTTTATGTGTGCATACAGTGTAGAAAGTGGACAAGGAAGGGGAGCTAATATGCATACTGAAAGCACAAGATATACAATTCCATCAGGAGATCACTTAGTCACGCTGCGTAACCGCAAGCGTATGGATATGACATCTGTAAAGGAGATTGAGCGGTTCGATCAAGAAGAATTTTACATTAGAACATCACAAGGCCATTTGCTCATTCGCGGCGAAGAGTTAAAAATCGTCCATTTAGACGTGGACAAGGGATTGCTTACATTAGAGGGTATGGTCAAGCTTGTTCAATATGATGAAGAAGACTCAGGCTTATCAAAGAGTCTATTGCATAAATTATTTGGATAATGTCAGTACAATTAGTTAGCACATTCGTCATGTTTTTAGCAGGGATTATGGTAGGAGCAGTGATTGACTGTATCAGGCATATGACTTCCTCGTTACCGAAAAAATCAATTTTTTATAAGCTATCACCTTTTATTGAAATAGGATTTTGGGTCATTTTAGGTACGGTTACTTTTTATTTTTTATTTTTAATTAAAGGCGGCGAATGGCGGGCAATCGATCCGATTGCCCAAATAGCAGGTATTATTGCGTATGATTTATTTTTTCAGCGCATCATACGTTTCATCGGAAGAATTTTTGTGAATATAATCATTAGGCCTTTTCTGTTCGTCGGACAACTTATTTTCCTCCTCATTCGAAAAGTTATTCGCATAGTAGTCGGAATCGTAAAGTTTATAGGAAGACCCTTTTCCAAAATCTATAAAACTTCTAAGAAACGGTTTAATTCCGCTAGATAAATACGTATAATAGAAAATAATACTATTTGAAGAATATGGGGGTGAACGGCGTGGCGCAGCGTCAACAACAAGAAAAAGTACATAGAGACTCTGTTAAAACGTTGGATAATGACTATGTCCGTTCAAGTGCAGGACAGGTAAAAAAGCAACAAATTAAACAACGTCAAAAAGTGTTAAGCCGTCGGAGATTAGCAGTGTTTTTCGTATTTGCCGCTATCATTTGCATCGCTTTAGTCAGTGCAAGAATGAATCAGAATGCCCGCTTGGCAGAAAAGGAAGAAGAGAAACGCCAAGCGCAGGAAGAACTGGCAGCAGCTAAAGAACAGCAGGAAATGCTGAAGCTGCAAATTACGAAACTAGAAGATGATGAGTACATTGCTAAATTAGCCCGTAAAGAGTATTTCCTTTCAGAAGAAGGGGAGATCATCTTTACTATTCCTAAAGAGGTTAAAAAAGAAGACGACGAGCAGTAACAAAAAAGGCGAACACGCGCTATGCGACGTTTGCCTTTTCACATGGGTAAAATCATAGGAAAGATTAAGGACTTTCAGCCGATTTGTCGTTTTATAGCGAGAGAGTGTTGTTGACAGGTAATCTTGGTCGGCTATAATAGAAGAGAAACTGATAAAAGTTTCGCGATATTTCAGGACTGATACAGTCGCTTAAATTTTAAGGAGGAGCATTTTTTTTATGTCAATTGAAGTAGGCAGCAAAGTACAAGGGAAAGTAACAGGAATCACTAATTTTGGAGCATTCGTTGAGCTGCCAGATGGCAAAACGGGTCTAGTGCACATCAGTGAAGTAGCAGACAACTATGTTAAAGATATCAACGAGCATCTCAAAGTGGGGGATGAAGTTGAAGTAAAAGTGATGAATGTTGAAGCGGATGGGAAGATTGGTCTTTCAATTCGTAAAGCGAAGCCTCAAGCTGAGCGACCAGAGCGTCCGCAGCGTCCTCGACGTGATAACAACCGTTCACACGAGCGAAACGATCGTCAGCCGAAAGAAAACTTCGAGCAAAAAATGGCACGTTTCTTAAAAGATAGCGATGAGCGTTTAGCTACATTAAAACGTGCCACAGAATCAAAACGTGGCGGCCGTGGAGCACGCAGAGGGTAATTTGCTGGCTGTTTTAATTGTAGAAAAAGTGTGATATATAGCAGCGAATCATGCAGTATGCATGGTTCGCTCTTTTTTTATTCCTTCCTACATGCAGGCAGCCCACTTTTCAGGCGTCTCCTTTTTGTTGTGCAATAAATAGTTTTACTAAGCCGATCAGCGTAATAACACCAATTATTAGCCCCACTACTAACAGAATAATCTGCAGGAGAAGAGGCGTCTCGGTTAAAAAGAAGCCTAGCAAAATAAACACCGCGCTGGCCGCACATAAGGCCGACAATGTACGAAAATCCTTTATCATACTTTCCAACCTCCTTCTTCCATCTTAAACGACATGGAGAAACAAAAAAAGCCGCGTCTTCCTATTTTAGTGTACAAATTGTTCGTTACTCTAATGTTTATTTCTACTCTGACTGGACGCTTTCTGCGAGGAAACTGCCTTGAATGGGTTTTTCTATTTTTATAGAGAGAACGAAAGTGAACTTGAAAATGAATGCCGGAACGTATGAGAAAAGTTGAGTATATTGGCGAAAAAAGAGGAGGGATAAGCAGAATTAGAGCCAATGCTCCTAGAAGTGACAAAAAAATCAATGTACTGGAATAATAAAAAAGCGTAAAACGATGTAAAATCGTCCTACGCTTTTGATATGACCCGTACGGGATTCGAACCCGTGTTACCGCCGTGAAAGGGCGGTGTCTTAACC
>DEQA01000093.1:5060-12650 GCA_002359075.1 Planococcaceae bacterium UBA3378 | reverse complement strand
TAGCCAGCTGAGCTACGCCGCCAAAATCAACAACAAAGACTATATTACTAGCGATACCCGAAAGTGTCAAGCAGTTTTTTAATAGAAATCCTATGTATTTATTTATCATAATGTCAGCGTTTCCGTCGAACAATTTTCTCATAGGACCGATACAAACAGACAAAATTCCATTGTCCTTATTTCTTATAATAGACCCCATATAAAGGGGGAGGAAAATTGGTGACAACTCAAGCTTTACGTCAATTATCAAATTTAGATGGAGAGCGGGCAACAGGAAATGAAAAGAGACTTGCCTTTTTACTGCAGCTTACTTTTTTGGGAATCAGTTTCTTTTTAGCGAAGTCCGTCTTTTTTGGAGCGGCCGTCCCGTTTTTTGTCCCATTTTGGGCGGTTGTAAATTTACGGTATCAGCATGTAAAATGGCCCGCATTGATCGGGGGAATGATCGGTACTTTAACCCTCGGATTTGGACAGTTTGTTATTGTCTGTCTGCAAATCTGTGCCTACCAGCTACTAAAAAGGATGAGAAAACTGCCGCTGCCCGTTCTTGTGATGTTGGCAACACTGCTTGTCCAGGCCGGCTGGCAGTGTATTGTTTATATGGGGTGGCCGCCGCCGATTATACAATTTTATATTGCCTGTGAAGTGGTACTTGCCACAGTAATGACGATTTTTTTACACTTCACGCTGCTGCCGCCGTACCGTTTTTGGACAGCGGAGTGGACGTATGAGCGAGCCGGAGCGGCATTTTTTATCCTGGCAGCCATCCTGACAGGCATGTCGTCCTTTACATTTTCGATATTTAATCTAGCTATTATTTGTCTTCATCTTTTTATTTATATTGCAGCATTTGTCGGCGGCGTTACATTATCTACAATTATTGCGACAATACTAGGAGCCATTGTCGGGATGGCAGAGCTTTCGTTTACAGGTATGCTGGCTCTTTATGCATTAACTGGTGTATTCGCGGGGAGCAGTATGAGAATGGGAAGGATCGGTATTGCACTCGGCGGCATTGCACCAAGTATCTTTTTCTTTTTCTATGACGCCACATTACCGCTGGATATTGTTTATTTCTCCTCCATTGCTACGGCGACACTTTTATTTCTTTTATTAAACCGCGCTGTTTTAGAGAAATTGCGGGTACTCTTTTATCCGAAACGAGAAGAGGTCCTGTTGAGGAGGCAGGAATGGCTGACGAATAATATGGCCCAAACAATCGAACAGTTCCAGCAGTTTGTTTTTTTTATGAAGGATCTTGTATTTGATCGTTTTACTGAGCAGTCTGCTGCTCCGAAGAACCTCCAGCCCTGCAATATATGCCAGGAATGCTTCCGGTACGACCATTGCTGGGGGGAAGAACAAAATATTGTCGAGCCTGTTTCCCAATATTACCGGGCAAGGGCTTCGAGGAAAACAGTTGCTACGGTACAGGCGGAGGAGCTGCTAAAAGCGAAATGCATTAAGTCTTCAAAGCTGCAGGAGGAACTCGAACGAACATTATACAATGAGCAGATGAATAATCAGCTTTTCCACGGCAAAAAAATGATTGCTCTGCAGCT
The DNA here is from genome assembly GCA_002359075.1 of Planococcaceae bacterium UBA3378. Taxonomy (GTDB): domain Bacteria; phylum Bacillota; class Bacilli; order Bacillales_A; family Planococcaceae; genus Lysinibacillus_B. The sequence continues at coordinate 11,088 of DEQA01000093.1, read as the reverse complement.
GCAGGATGTAAGTCATCATTTAAACGGACTGCTGCAGCAAATGCAGGATGAGTCTGTGACATTTCAATCGATGGAAAATGAATTGCTTGACCAATTCCAAAGTGCCCAGCTGAACTGCTTTCAGGTGGATGTCCTCTCAAATGAAGTAGGGCGCCGCCGGATCGTCTGCTCTATTACAGCAGAAAAGGCAGATCAGGTAACAGAGCTTAGTGAACGGGTATTGCTCCCCATTTTATATGAACGCTTTTCAGAGCCGTTTTATGTAGACCGGATTGATTACAAGGAAATGCCGTTTCCTTACGTGGAAGTACGTGTGAAGTCATCAGTTCGATTCACGATGGAGCAGGGAATCTATAGCCAGGCCAAATACCAGACATCCGGGGATGCCCATGCTTTGTTTCCGATTCATGAGGGGCTGACAGCTGTTATGCTGTCTGATGGAATGGGTCAGGACCGCCGTGCCCGGAAGGAAAGTGATACACTGATCCGAATGCTGCGTGAATGCCTGACGTATAATATGGACCCGGAGACGGCTATGCATACGATCCATTATGTCATGTCTTTAAAGCGTGATACTGATCTCTATGCCACAATTGATTTTGCGCTTGTTGATTTGCAGCATGGCTCACTTTGGTCCTGGAAGGCTGGAGGCATCGCTACTTATATTCTTCGCGGAAAAGATGTATTGAAAATAGAAGGCAATGCTGCCCCGGTCGGCATGATGCCAACCTTTTCCATTGAAACAGAATCGCTTCGTCTGAAAGCAGATGATATAATTATTATGGCATCAGATGGATTGTTTGAGGGAACGAACAGCTGGAATAAGCAGGAGGCTGCTTTTTTAAAGCTGCTGAAACAGACAAATAAACCCCATCTTTCAGCTGATGTATTATTGTACGATGTAATGGCACAATATAAGCGTATGTTTGATATAGATGATGATTGTACAGTCATTGCCTGCAAAATAAAGCATATTAATCCGGAATGGTCGGTATTAAATTTAATATGAGAAGGTGAAAAGATGAAAAGATTTGAGGAAAAGGTACTGGCGTTTATCAAAAAAGAACAGTTGGTAAACAGAGGAGACCGGCTTCTCATTGCTTGTTCGGGAGGCGTCGACTCAATGGCGCTTCTCCATTTTTTTGATCAATATAAGGAATTATTACATATTGAGCTGTATGTGGTGCATGTGGACCATATGCTGCGGGAAGAGCAATCGGCAGAAGACCGGAAGTTTGTGGAGGATTTTTGTATAAGCCGTCATATTCCCTGCTTCAGTACAGCCATTCCCATTCCGGCTATTTTAGAGGAGCGGGGAGGGAATTCCCAGGCGGTCTGCAGGCAGGAGCGTTACAGTTATTTTGCTGCCGTTATGAAAGAACACGGAATAAGGAAACTGGTAACAGCACATCATGCAGATGATCAATTAGAATCTATTTTGATGGCACTTACGAAGGCCGGCAGTATAAAAGGCATGCTCGGTATCAAGGCAATCCGGCCATTTGACATTGGTCATGTAATCCGCCCATTTTTGACGGTTACAAAGGCAGAGATAAGGGAATATTTAAAAAAAGAAGGGCTTGGTTATCGAGAGGATGCGAGCAATGAGAAGGATGACTATACACGCAATCGATTCCGGCATCACATTGTACCTCTTTTAAAAGCAGAAAATGAAGCGGTTGCCCAGCATGCTGTACAGTTAGCCCTGCAGCTGGCGCAAGATGACGAGTATTTACAGGAGCTTGCACAACATGCTTTTGACCGTTTAGTCACAAAAAAAGGCGAAAATTGCTATGAAGTTGAAATTCATCCGTTTATAAGCGAGCCACTTGCTTTACAAAGAAGGATCATTTTAATACTATTAAACTATCTTTATAACGATACAAACACGTTTCAACGTCATGCATTATGTACGTCCATTTTGAATTTATTCCAAAAGCAAAGCGGGAATGCTATGCTGAATCTGCCGAATTCATTTGCAGCAAGCAGGCAATATGACAAGGTACTGTTTCATCAAGTACAGGAAAAAGCACCTTTTGTCCCTCGTGAGCTTGCTGTAAATAAGTGGAATGAGATTATGGATCTTCGTGTGTACATAGGAGAACCCTCTCAAATGACCGCGCCACAAAGTGACGAAGCGCAAGCATTTTATTGCAGCGCTGATAAGGTATCCTTTCCATTACGAGTAAGAACTCGCAAAGAGGGAGACCGTATACAGCTACCTGGCATGTCTATGCCAAAGCGTTTATCCCGCCTCTTTATAGACGAAAAGGTTCCTCTTACTAAGCGAGATGAGTGGCCGCTACTCGTTGATGTTCACAATGACATATTAGCAGTGCTGGGATTACGTGTAAGTAGTAAGTTTTCCAGAACAAGACGGGCTGATGATGACTGGGTGTTCATGATCGACCGGAAGGATGACTGGAATGTTTGAACAATCTCGAGGAGGAATCAATGATGATTCAAAATGATATTGAAAAAATTATGATTACGGAAGAGCAAATTCAGGAACGTATTAAAGAACTGGGGGCGGAACTGACAGAGCTTTACCAAAATGATTTTCCGCTGGCTGTCGGGGTATTGAAGGGTGCAATGCCATTTATGACAGACTTGATGAAACGTTTTGATTCCTACATTGAAATGGACTTTATGGATGTTTCAAGCTATGGGAATGCAACGGTATCTTCAGGGGAAGTAAAAATTTTAAAGGACTTGAATACAAGTGTGGAAGGCCGGGATGTCATCATTATCGAGGACATTATCGACAGCGGCTTGACATTGAGCTACTTGGTCGATTTATTCAAGTATCGTAAAGCGAAAACGATTCGCATCGTCACGCTTTTAGATAAGCCATCAGGACGAAAGGTCGATCTGAAGGCTGATATTGTTGGGTTTGAAGTACCAGATGGTTTTGTAGTTGGTTATGGTTTAGATTACGCAGAAAAATATCGTAATTTACCTTACATCGGGATTCTAAAACGAGAAGTTTATTCCTTTTAAATAAAATACGCGTAACGATTTCGACAAAAATCGTGTAAAACGTATTTTACCTAGGGCTTTTCGTTGTATGTAGAAATCATCGTATGTTAAGATTTTACTTATAGTTTTTCTGTTATGTTGTGAGGAGGCTGGGGATGAATCGAATATTTCGATACACCATATTTTATTTGTTAATCTTTCTCGTAATTATCGGGATTTTTGGCACATTCAACGGAGGGAATACTCCAACCGATGAGCTTACGTACCACGAATTTTTACAAGCCTTGGACGAGGATACGATCGAGTCGGCAACTATTCAGCCGGATAGCGGCGTATACGTCGTAGAAGGCGTCATGAAAGGTGCAGAAGAGGGAGAAAAGTTTACTGTTAACCTTCCTCAAAATAACCAGACACTGATGGACCGCTTAACGAATCTTGAGCAGGCATATCCGGAAGTGAGATGGGAAAAAGCACCTGAAACGAGTGGATGGGTTCAGTTCTTTACTGGCATCATTCCATTCATTATTATCATTATTTTATTCTTCTTCCTCTTGAGTCAATCTCAAGGCGGCGGTAATAAGGTGATGAACTTTGGTAAATCGAAAGCAAAACTTTACGATGACCAAAAGAAAAAAGTCCGCTTTACAGATGTAGCAGGCGCTGATGAAGAAAAAGCAGAGCTTGTGGAAGTTGTAGAGTTCTTAAAAGACCACCGTAAATTTACTGAAATTGGAGCTCGCATTCCAAAAGGTATTTTACTAGTAGGTCCTCCTGGTACGGGTAAAACATTGCTTGCTCGTGCGGTAGCAGGGGAAGCCGGCGTACCGTTCTTCTCGATTTCAGGTTCTGACTTCGTAGAAATGTTCGTTGGTGTCGGTGCATCGCGTGTTCGTGACTTATTCGAAAATGCGAAGAAAAATGCACCATGTATCATCTTCATTGATGAAATCGATGCTGTCGGCCGTCAGCGCGGCGCCGGATTAGGCGGCGGCCATGATGAGCGTGAACAGACATTGAACCAATTGCTTGTTGAAATGGATGGATTTGGCGCTAATGAAGGTATTATCATTGTAGCCGCAACAAACCGTCCGGATATTTTGGACCCTGCATTATTACGTCCGGGTCGATTTGACCGCCAAATTACAGTAGGACGTCCAGACGTGAAGGGCCGTGAAGCGGTACTTAAAGTACACGCCCGCAATAAGCCACTTCGTGAAGACGTTGACTTAAAGGCGATCGCTCAGCGTACACCAGGCTTCTCTGGGGCAGATTTAGAAAACTTATTGAACGAGGCAGCACTTGTGGCAGCCCGACGAAATAAGAAGAAAATCGATATGATGGACATTGATGAAGCAACGGACCGTGTCATTGCAGGTCCGGCAAAATCAAGCCGTGTGATTTCTGAAAAAGAACGTAACATTGTTGCTTGGCATGAAGCGGGTCACGTTGTTGTTGGTTTGACACTCGACCAAGCTGAAAAAGTTCATAAAGTAACAATTGTACCTCGTGGTCAAGCGGGCGGTTATGCAGTGATGCTTCCGAAAGAAGACCGTTACTTCATGACAAAACCTGAATTGCTTGATAAAATTGCCGGTCTTCTTGGCGGTCGTGTAGCTGAGGACATCACATTTGGTGAAGTATCAACAGGTGCACATAATGACTTCCAACGTGCAACAGGCATTGCCCGCTCTATGGTGACAGAGTATGGGATGAGCGATAAGTTAGGACCGATGCAGTTTGGTTCTTCTCAAGGCGGAAACGTCTTCCTGGGACGTGACTTCAACTCAGACCAAAACTATTCCGACTCCATTGCGTACGAGATTGATAAAGAAATGCAAACAATCATCGTGGAGCAATACGAGCGTACAAAACAAATTCTGACTGAAAAACGCGATTTGCTTGATTTAATCGCCAAAACGCTGTTAGAAGTTGAAACATTGGATGCAGAACAAATTCAGCATCTGCAAGAACACGGTACATTGCCTGAGCGCCCGGATTACTCTAAGGAAGAAAAGGCGGAACAAGTCTTATTAGAGAAACAGGATGGACCGACAGTTGTAGAAACTTCCGGAACTCCTGCTGTCGATAAAGAGATTACAGGTGAAAAGGATCCAAACGTAACGGATTTACCAAAAGAAGGCGATGTAGATCGTCCAAAAGGTATTGACGAGCGTCATTAATAAAGGAAAAGGGGGGCGCCTAACGAATCGTTTTGCGTCTCCCTTTTTCAATGGAGATAGCAGTATTTCGCTGCTGCCAACCTGGAAGTAAAGATTTTTAGCGTATAATTAATAAACACGAAAAGGGGCTGACCAGCAAAGTAATACTTTCTGGACGGCCCTTTTCTTATCATTCTGTGGTATTATTTTTTACAGAAAGATATAGCTGTAAGGAATATGTATAGATCAACTACAATAAGGGGCTTCACCTTAAATTGGGGGATGCCAAGCTATTATGATAATGAGCAGATTGGAGTGGCAGCGGGTGACTCCTTGGGGATCAGCACGGGCTTAAAAATCCAATGGTTGCAAGATTAACCCCGAAACCACTTAGTTGAAGCCGTGCCGCCGCAGAAAGCGCCCAGCCAGAACAGAAATCAACCTTAATAAATCTACAATAAGAAACAGACGGACTTTAACGGATGAGGCAGGTGATAGCTAGCAATGATTTTAGTGCTAGATGCAGGTAATTCAAATATTGTACTAGGTGTCTATGAACAGGAGCGCCTATTATTTCATTGGCGGATGGAGACTGACCGGCATAAAACAGAGGATGAATACGCGATGCAGGTGAAATCATTTTTTAACCATGCCGGCATCTCTTTTGAACAAGTGTCGGGAATTATTATCTCGTCTGTTGTTCCGCCTATTATGTTTGCTCTGGAAGAAATGTGTAATAAGTATTTCCATATCAAACCGCTCATTGTAGGACCAGGTGTGAAAACGGGTCTCAATATCAAATATGAAAATCCGCGTGAGGTAGGAGCAGACCGTATCGTAAATGCGGTTGCAGCGCTTCATGAATATGGCGGCCAGCCATTGATTATCGT
>DEQA01000093.1:451-4940 GCA_002359075.1 Planococcaceae bacterium UBA3378 | reverse complement strand
ACGAAAGCTTCAAAATTACCACGGATTGAAATCGCAAGGCCGGCTCATATCGTAGGGAAAAATACGGTGGCAGCCATGCAGGCAGGCATTTTTTATGGATTTATCGGCCAAGTAGAAGGAATCGTAAGCCGCATGAAGGCAAATAGCAAAGAAGAGCCGCTTGTCATTGCAACAGGCGGCTTGGCTTCACTAATTGCGAATGAAACGGAAATGATTGATATTGTCGAGCCATTGCTGACATTAAAAGGCTTGTATATCATTTATAAAAGAAATCAATAAGAAATGAGGAATGACAATGACGGGTGACTACTTGGTAAGGGCCATTGCTTATAACGGGCAGGTAAGGGCATTTGCAGCGCGTACGACAGAAGCAGTAAGCGAAGCCCAGCGCCGTCATCATACATGGCCACTTGTTTCTGCTGCGCTGGGCCGGGCGATGACAGCCGGTGTGATGATGGGAGCTATGTTGAAAGGCGAAGACAAGCTGACAGTGAAAATTGAAGGGGACGGTCCAATTGGTCCCATTATTATTGATGCCAATGCAAAGGGCGAGTTACGGGGCTTTGTAACAAACGGACAAGTCCACTTTGATCTAAATGAGCATGGCAAGCTGGATGTGCGCGCCGGCGTGGGAACAAACGGGTTTCTAACGGTAGTGAAAGATCTTGGCATGCGGGATATGTTCTCTGGCCAGACACCGATTATCTCTGGAGAAATTGCAGAGGATTTTACATATTATTTTGCTACATCAGAGCAGGTTCCTTCTTCCGTAGGGTTGGGGGTTCTTGTGAATCCGGATCATACAATACTTGCAGCAGGCGGATTTATTATCCAAATAATGCCGGGGTGCGAGGAAGAGACAATCGATATGATTGAACGGCGATTAAGCACTATTGAACCGGTTTCTACAATGGTTGAAAAAGGGATGTCTCCGGAGGAAATTTTACAAGCTGTCCTTGGTACAGAAGGTCATGTGCAATTGTTAAGCACGCAGCCGGTAAAGTTTCAATGCCAATGTTCGAAAGAGCGGTTTGGTGCAGCGATTCTTGGATTAGGTGTAAAGGAAATACAAGATATGATTGATGACGTTGGACAGATTGAAACACAATGTCATTTTTGTTTGGAGACATACAACTTTTCAGAAGTCGAATTGCAGGAGTTAATCGATGAAATCAACGCGTAAAACTAGCAGTGCTAGACAAACACCACCGTCGTCAAATGCTGTACCGCTGACACAACGACGTTTAAAAACAAAGCCGGCTCTTGCTGTGATGGGCATTTTATTACTAGGCAACTTATTTTGGTTTATATTATGGGCATGGCCATCTGATCAAGAACAGGGTGGCGAGGAAGCCGTCGCTTCAATAGATGGCGATAAAATAACACGCCAAGAATGGCTGAGTGAAATGGAAAGCCGATATGGGAAAGAGACGCTTCAGGATTTGGTAAATGAGTCCGTAATGGAAAAAGCGGCAAAAAAATACGATATACAAGTGACAGATGAGGAAATTGATTTGGAAATCGCTCTTTTGCGTTCGGCACAAGATGTGACGGATAGAGCGAATTTAACAGATGCCCAGCTTCGGCAAAAGGTACGTGCTCAGCTCATTTTAGAAAAAGTATTGGCAAAGGATGTGTTGATCGAAGAGGAGCAAACCGCTGCATATTATAAGGAAAACCAATCCTTATACAATATTCCTACCTCCTATCGGACAAATATGATTGTCGTCTCTTCAAAAGGGGAGGCAGAAAGTGTGGAAGAAGAGCTGAAAAATGGCTCGGCATTTTCTGTGCTGGCTCGTGAGCGTTCATTGGATACGGCTTCTGCCAGCCTCGGCGGAGATATCGGATACATCACAGAAGACCAGGAATCCGTGGACGAAGCTGTTTTAAAGGCAGTGAGTGACTTAAAACCAGAGGAAATTAGCGGACCGGTCAAATTAAGCGATGGCAGATATGCACTCTTACAGCTAAAAGAAATAGTGGAAGGCCAATCATTCTCCTATGAGGAAGTGAAAGGGCATATTTCAAGAGAGCTTGCTATGGAGCAGCTATCGCCTACGTTAGCCCCGGAAGTATTTTGGACAGAATTTGAGGTAGAATGGTTTTACGGACAAGGAAAATAGGCTAAAAGAAAGAGGGGAAGGAGAAATTCTTCGCTCTTTTCTTTTATATTTGAATTTTCGAAAAAATATCAAGAAAATGTAAGTTGTTTCATTGACAAAGGCAATAGGAAATTGGTAAGATAAAGTTAATAAAAACCTATTTACTTGGTAGGAATTAGAGGAAGGATGAGATCTATGAGTAAATTAGCGAATTCCGTAGCGGATTTAGTCGGCCGTACACCAATTGTCAAACTAAACCATGCAACAGGGGAGAATGAAGGTACTGTTTATGTGAAATTAGAGTATTTTAACCCTGGTTCATCAGTAAAAGACCGCCTTGCATTAGCAATGATCGAAGCAGCTGAAAAAGAGGGAACTTTAAAACCAGGCGGCACAATCATTGAGCCAACGTCAGGTAATACAGGAATCGGTCTTGCGATGATCGCTGCAGCAAAAGGATACAAAGCAATTCTTGTTATGCCGGAAACAATGTCTTTAGAGCGTCGAAATCTATTACGTGCTTACGGTGCCCAGCTAGTATTAACTCCTGGTCCGGAAGGCATGAAGGGTGCTATTGCAAAAGCAGAGGAATTAGCAGCTTCAGAAGGCTACTTCTTGCCGCAGCAATTCAACAACCCGGCAAATGCGGAGATTCACCGTTTAACAACTGGTCCTGAGATTGTAGAAGCATTTGAATCAGAAGGCCTACAGCTTGATGCATTTGTAGCGGGGATTGGTACGGGCGGTACAATTACTGGTGCCGGTATCGTGTTAAAAGAAAAATACCCTGATATTGAAATCATTGCTGTTGAACCAAAGGACTCACCAGTACTTTCAGGCGGCAATCCTGGTCCGCACAAAATCCAAGGGATCGGTGCCGGTTTTGTACCGAAAGTATTAGATACAGATATCTATGATTCTGTATTCCCGGTTGAGAATGAAGTAGCTTTCGAAAATGCCCGCAAAGTAGCACGTGAAGAAGGAATCCTGGCTGGTATTTCTTCAGGCGCAGCAATTTATGCGGCAATCGAAACAGCAAAACGCCTAGGTGCAGGCAAAAATGTATTAGCCGTCGTGCCGTCAAATGGTGAACGTTACTTATCTACACCTCTATATCAATTCGAAGACTAATAGGAAAAAGGCCATTTCTGCTAGAATTGGTACTTTGAATGCGCGCAGCGAGCAGTCGCTGCGTTTTTTTGTTTCTTATTAGCTTTCTTCGTCCATTTCGAGTTTAATAATAAGTAATTGCAGAAAAAGTTGGAGGTTCTTATGTCGGCAGTAAAAGTAGAAACATTTTCATTCTCAATGACAAAAGATGCGTTTTTTTATAGCTTTAAACAACAAGTTCAAAATGAAAAGGAGTATGCCTTTTTAGAGAGCGGAAGAGGTGGGCATTATTCAATTGCTGCCCTGCAGCCGTTTGCAACCGCTGCTTCACAGGAAGGCGGCCTGCATATCCGGTGGCATGACGGGCAGACAGAAGTAAGGAAAGGTGAGGCGCTTGCCCAGCTGGAGGCACTTGTTGATGAATACAAGGTACAGCGGGAGAGGGAGCTGCCTGTCTTTCAAGGCGGGGCAATCGGGTTTATCACCTATGATTATGTAAGGCAGATTGAAATGCTGCCGGAAATAGCAGAAGATGATCTGCACATTCCTGATCTTTTCTTTTATTTATTTGATGCGTGGGCAGTGCATGATGTAAAGAATGATACCGTCACATTAATGAAATTACCTTCCAGCACTAAAGATTTGGAAGCGTGGGCGGCACATTGGCAACACTGTGCAGAATCAGGACAGCAGGCGCGTCTATTTGGACAAGAACAAGCAGTAGAAGTGAAACCGGATGAAAGCGAGTTAACGGTATCATTTTCCGGTCCATCCTTTGAGGAAGCAGTACGAAAAATCCAGCAATATATTGGTCAGGGAGATGTTTTCCAGGTCAATCTTTCTGTACGCCAGGCAAAACAGCTTCATACAGCGCCATTGACGATGTATGAAGCCGTTCGTTCGTTTAATCCATCACCTTATATGGCGTTTATTGCACATGAAGACTTTGCTGTTGTAAGCGGGTCACCTGAGCTGTTGATCAAGCGGGATGGCAAAGAACTTTCAACCCGGCCCATTGCAGGCACACGCCCGCGCGGTACATCAGATCAAGAGGATCTGGCATTGGCGAATGAATTGATTCACCATGAAAAAGAACGGGCAGAGCATGTGATGCTGGTGGATTTAGAACGTAACGACCTTGGAAAAGTATCAGCTTATGGAACGGTCGAGGTAAATGAATTTATGGTTATCGAACGTTATTCTCATGTAATGCATATCGTATCGAATGTCCGTGGACAATTGGCAGAGGGAAAAACAAACACAGAAGTCATTCG
>DEQA01000093.1:0-322 GCA_002359075.1 Planococcaceae bacterium UBA3378 | reverse complement strand
TATACAGGGGACATGGAGCTCAATATTGTCATCCGGACGGCCTTTATTAAAGACGGGCTGGCCTATATTCAGGCGGGAGCCGGGATTGTCATTGATTCCATTCCTGCAAATGAATTTACCGAGTCACTTAATAAAGCAAAGGCGATGTGGCAGGCAAAAGCGATGGCGGAGGGAGTAAAACAATGATTTTAATGATTGACAACTATGATTCCTTTACTTATAACCTCGTGCAGTATTTAGGAGAATTAGGGGAAGAGCTGCTCGTGAAGCGTAATGATGAGGTGACAGTAGAGGAGATTGAAGAGCTGGCACCTAAAATGAT
>DEQA01000311.1 GCA_002359075.1 Planococcaceae bacterium UBA3378 | reverse complement strand
CCTAACTCTTTTGCATGGGCAAGTTTCTCCTCCGAGCTGGCAGTAGCAATGATTTTCCCTGCACCCAACAGTTTGGCCAGTTGAACAGAGAGCGCCCCGACACCTCCGGCAGCCGCATGCACAAGAACCGTTTCTCCTTTTTCCAGCCGTCCCATTGTAGTTAAAACATGATAAGCCGTCTGCCCCTGAAGCGGCAGTGCCACAGCATCTGTAAAGGAAACCCCGTCCGGCACTTCAGACAATGCCATTTCATGGACGCTTGCATATTCTGCATAAGCACCTGACTCAATCATGGAAACAACACGCATACCCGGGGAAAATCTCGTGACTTTTTCTCCTGCAGCCACGACCACTCCTGCGATTTCAGACCCTGGAATGAATGGCAGCTTCGTCGGCACAACATACTTTCCTTCCCGTCTTGCTGTATCGGCATAGTTTACACCGATCGCTTTGACTTCTACGAGCACCTCACGCTCACCGATTGCCGGTACATCCATGTCGATCCACTGCAATACTTCCGGTCCACCATACTCCGTAAATTGAATACACTTCATCGTTTTTACTGAATGCGTTGTTTCCATTAGAATTCCTCCTTCATTATGGCTGTTCTTTTTTGGGGAATTGCCGGCAGCTGGACTCTGCCGCAATACCATATAAAATCAAATCTATATACTGATCTGCCAGCTCTTCTACAGATAATTTCCCCTCCGGATTAAACCACTCGTAGCTCCAGTTTGTAATACCGAGAATGGCCAAACAGGTAATGTCCGGATCAATATGTGCCTGAAACTCGCCGGCCTGTATACCGTCTGCAATGACCTGTGTGGCGTTCAACCTAAATTCTTTGCGCTTTTTTTCAATCGTTTCCGCATGCTCTGCCGTCAGATTACGCATTTCCCGGAGGTATACCTGGCCATGCGCCCTGCGGCATTTCATATCGTATACAATCAGGGCAACCATTTCGCTAAGCTGCCGGCGAAACCCCTTTACTGTCTGCATAATCGCTTTCTGCTTTTCTAGTAAGTCATAAATATATTGTAGATGAATATCCATCAGCAGATTTTCCTTGCTGGCATAATAGTAGTAAAATGTCCCCTTTGTAACGCCGACGGAATTGGTAATATCCTGTATAGAGGTTTCACTGAAGCCCTTTTGCTCGAACAGCAAAATACTATGGCCGGCAATCAGCTCTTTCATGCTGTCATGACCCTTTTTGGTCACTGACTTGTTCCTCCCGCAGAGCTCTGCGCAAAATTTTCCCTACGATTGTTTTTGGCAATTCAGAACGGAATTCTATATGTTTAGGTACCTTATATGCGGCAATCCGCTCGCGTGCCCAATCAATAATTTCCTGCTCAGACACGGCTTGTTCAGCTTTCTTGACGATCAGTGCCTTAATGGTCTCCCCACGGTATTCATCCGGTATGCCAATGACTACCGCTTCTTGAACAGCCGGGTGCTCATACAGCAATTCTTCAATGTCACGCGGATAAACATTGTAGCCGCTTGCGATAATCATGTCTTTTTTGCGGTCGACAATATAGAGATAGCCGTCCTCATCCACCTTTGCGATATCCCCTGTATACAGCCAGCCGTTACGGATCGTATTCTCTGTTTCCTCCGGCATATTCCAGTAGCCCTTCATAATTTGCGGTCCCCGGATAATAAGCTCACCAAGCTCTCCTATCGGCAGCTCTTTCTCCCCTGTAGACAGGTCGACAATTTTATAATCGGTCCCCGGTATGCCGATTCCCACACTGCCCGGCTTCCGCTCGCCAAACGGAGGATTGCAGTGCGTGACAGGGGCAGCTTCAGACAAGCCGAATCCTTCCAAAATTTTAGCGCCTGTCTTATTTTCAAATTCACGTAACGTCTGCACGGGAATCGGCGCGCTTCCGCTATTACATGTTTTAATGCTGTTAATGCCGTATTCCTGCGCCTTTGGATGATTAACAAGCGCAATATACATTGTCGGCACTCCCGGGAAAGTCGTCGGCTGTTCTTCCTTGATCGTCTGCAGAACCTCTTCCAGCTCAAACTTCGGCAGTAAGATAATGGTCGCACCGTTTAGAATGGATAAATTCATACAGGATGTCATGCCAAATACATGGAACAGCGGAATGACGGTCAGGCACTTATCCTTGCCAAAGGGATGCTCTTCTTCAAAAAATGCATGGGACTGCTGGGCGTTGACGGAAATATTCCGGTGTGTCAGCATGGCACCTTTGGATACTCCCGTCGTTCCGCCCGTATATTGGAGAACGGCTACATCTTCCAGCGGGTCGATCTCTACAGGAAGAATCGCTCTACCGATGCCGTTTCCGATGAACTGTTCAAATAATTCATCCTCCCCCTGCAATGTGGACTTCTCCGGCTCGAAGCTGACGACAATGATTTTGTCCAGCATGGTTCTGTCTGCAATTGCTTTAATACGAGGGTACAGCGGCTCAAATACGACAATTGCTTTGGCAGCCGCATCATTTAAAATGTAGAGCAGTTCCTTTTCGAGATACATAGGATTAACCTGGGTGACAGCAGCCCCTGCCTTTAAAATCCCGTAATAGGAAATGATATATTGGGGACAGTTCGGCAGCATAATGGCGACCCTGTCCCCTTTTTGGATGCCGGTCTGCTGGAGCGATGCAGCAAACATAGAGCTGAATGACCACAGCTCCTTATACCGTATTTCTTTTGTGTAAAACTTGATGGCAATATGATCCGGGACTTTTTCCACCGTTTCCTG
>DEQA01000305.1:37571-54058 GCA_002359075.1 Planococcaceae bacterium UBA3378 | reverse complement strand
ATGTTTTTAAAATATGAAACAATTAGTTTAATTGATATTGAGCAGACGCTCGGCATTAGTAAAACGGCTGCCTTTCGTCTTGCAGCCACACTTGCTGACCGGGGCTTTTTAGTAAAAAATAATGAACAAAAAACATATAAACCGGGACCGATTATTTTTCAAATCGTTAACAGATTTCAAACAAGCGATATCACAGCTATTGCACAGCCATATCTCGAAGAATTAGCAAATTTAACAAAAGAGGCTGTTTATCTATCGATCCGTACAGGTAATAAATTTGTCTTTTTATCAGGTATTAAAAGTGATTTCGAAAAAGAGATGATAAGTCCGTTAGGCGAAGAAGTGGATTTATATTTTGGTGCTGTCGGCAAACTTCATATGGCTTATATGTCTGAAGCTGATTTAGCAACGTATTTCAAACGTACGGCACTTGAGCAATTCACCCCAACAACAATTATCGACTCCGGAAAGCTGCACGATAATTTACGGCAAATCCGCGAGCAAGGCTTTGCAATGAGTATCGGGGAGCGAATCGAAAATTTAGGGGGTGTCGCATGCCCGATCTGGGGATTTTCCCATGAACCAATTGCCGCTCTGGCGATTTATTTCCCTCTGTCCCGGATAAACATGGAGGATCATCAAACGCTTGCAAAGCAATATGCCGGTAAAATTTCAACAGCATTTCAGGAAAGCGCACGCTTCTAATCTATTTAAAAAAGGTTGAGTCCTACCGCTCAACCTTTAAACGCTCCTGCCACACACGTGTTACCACTCTTTCTTCTGCTTTCAGGCGATCTTCAAGCGCCTGATCCGCATAACACGATACCAGCTGTTTTATATAGCTTGCTGTTCTTTCATATTTCGTTACATTTTTCATAAAGGCAACTGTATCATTAACGAGAGTTTCCTTTGAAAAAACACTGGTAATCAGCCCCATTTTCAATGCCTCTTCCGGCAATACCGTATTGCCTTTTAGGGCAAATGACAGCGCCTCCCCTTGTTTAACAAGCCTTGGTAAGCTTTGCGTACCGCCTGCTGCCGGTAATGTGCCTAGCGTTGCCTCGGGGAGAGCTATTTTAGTGTCGGGGGCAGCAAACCGAAAATCACAAATCATCGCCATTTCAATGCCTGACCCGATAGCAAAACCGTGCATTGCCACTGCAATCGGTTTAGGAAGTGTACGCAGCTCCTCCCATATGTCATGCTGCAGGCGAATTTTTCGTTTAGCAATAATGGATGGGTAATGTCCAAACTCGGTCAAATCTGCCCCTGCGCAAAAACCCCTGCCGTTTCCTGTTAGAACAACGCCGTCAACAGTGGCATCTTCTTTAATATTCATAATATACTCATATAATGCGTCACGTAAGATCGTATCCACTGCATTTAATTGATCGGGCCGGTTAAATGTTAAAATAACGATATTTTCATCCCGGCTATAAATAATTGGCGGCAATAATATCCCCCCTATTCCCCTTTATAAATGGGGGTCCGTTTTTCAATAAAAGCACTGACCCCTTCCATTCGGTCCTCACTCGTTTGTAATACCATATACAAATCTAATTCTTGCCGTAAGCCTTGATCAAAAGGCAGTTCGCTGCCGCGTAAAATGCATTCCTTTGTATACTGAAGTGCCAATGGCGAGTAGTTTAAAAAACGTTCCGCCTGCCTGCATGCTTCTGTCCAGGCATCCGGTACAACTTGATTGGCCAGTCCAAGGGCAACACTTTGCTCTGCCGTTACTACTTCCCCTCCTAATAACACAGCCATCGCAGGGCCTTTTCCGATTATACGTGGAAGGCGCTGTGTAAGACCGCCTGCAGGTACAACTCCCCAGCTTAACTCCGGTGAAAAGAATCTGGCATTCGAAGAAACAAACCGTAAATCTGCAACGGTTGCTAAACTAAAGCCATATGAGCTGCAGTCACCTTGAATAGCCGCAATAATTGGATAGGGCAGCTTCGCCCAGCTCTTAATTGCTTTAGCTGCTAGCTGGACTGTTTTATATTCATCGGCAATTGCCTCATAGGCAGTTCCTTCAAGGGTCATCCCTATAGAAAAATGGTCTCCGGTACTGCCAATTACTACTACTTGTACATTGTCTGCATCATAAAGTATTTCTGCTGTCTCTCTAAGCTCCTGAGCAAATAGATCATCCCATTCATTATGGGAACGTATCATTTTTACATACGCTATTTTATTGACTATTTCTACCTTTAGCCTTTCCATATGAGTTCCCCCTATAAATATAGTTATGTTCTCCTAATGCGGGTGCTCTTCTTGTCTCTTGCCGCCAATGTCCCTCCACGATTGCTTTATTGCAATAATCCAATGCCTGCCCTAATGACCAATAATCATTCAGTTCATTAACTTCATCACTGTGCATCATACAGGCTGCCTCATATTGCGATATGTCTACAGCAATTGCCCTGTTTTGCTGTTTTTTCATTAGAAGGGCACTCATTATTGCAATGGCTGCATGAACTCCTGCAGAAATATCACTAATTGAAAACCCGGGCAACCGCGGCAGTGCCAATCCGCTTTGCGCTTCGATTGTCGGGCCGTAGCCTACATAATTTCTGTATGGACCATATTGGCCATATGCTGATAATGAAGCAATGATAAGATCGGCTTTCGCATTCACTAATACCTCATTTGTAAAACCAAAATTCCCCATTACACGCGGACTGAAATTATTGACAATCACATCTGTCTGCTCAATAAGCTGTAAAAATAGCTCCTTCTCCTTATCCTTTCTCAAATCAAGCGTAATACCGTATTTATTTCGATTCAGCTCTTCGAAAAAAGCGGTTGATGATTGTGAATTCAAGCGAATCCCATCTGGTCGAAATGGTGCTTCAATCTTTATCACTTCCACTCCTAAATCAGCAAATAACCGCGTGCAATACGGGCCTGCCCACATTGCTGTTAAATCAGCAAGCCTTATTTTCTCCCATCCATTGATAGACCACGGTTCTTCAACTTGCTGAATGACAGTCATCTGCCACGGTAATTGGCGTGTATAAAACTGTCTTGCCTGCAACTGGGGACAATTTTTCAGCTCTTCCTTTTGCCGCACAACACTAAACGGCAGCCTTACTGCCTGCATCAGTGATACCAGCTCCTCTGCCTTCTGTGTGATGACCCACTGAGCGAGCAGCTTTTCAATTTGCTCTACGTCCTGCTGTCTTGCTGGTTCATCCGGCCATCTATTTTCAATTTGGGCAAATGCGGCAAGCAGTTCCCATTGGGCATTCGAGGGGGCACCGACAAAAACTGCTCGATCCTTTGCCTGTAAAATTGTCATCGGCACAAGTGCATGATGCCGGTTGCCGGTTATTTGTCTTACAACTCCGTCTTTTAAAAAATGGCTTCGAGCCCCTTCCAATGCAGATACTAACAAAGAAAATACATTCAGCCGAATATGCCGCTGCACACCCCAATGTCCCTCCATTACAGCTGCAAGCAAATAAAAAGCAACATGGGCGCCTATTAAATGGGAAGCAGGCTTTCCTGTTATTAACTGGCCGGCTGTCAAGGCCGCCCAGCCGGCTTTCTGCTGAAATTCCGCCTCCTTCTTATCTGCAATTACATCATCGTAAACAAGTTCTACAACTGCTGCAGATACAGACAACGCGAGTGTTTCTTCAGTTACTACTACATTCCAATTCCCCGCTATATAATGATTGCTTATTTGAACATCCGCTTTCTGTGCTGTTAGAAGTGACGCTGCATAGCGCAGCACATCACTTTCACCGACAAATAAAGCGGATAAGTTTTGCAAATTCAAAACAAATCCGCCTCCTTTAATTAGTCTGCCGTTGGTAATGCCGTTGGTTGCTTAACAGTCATTTCCCCACCGCAGCAATGAATGCTGCCGTCTCCGGGCTTGATACACATTACTTCACTGCCACATGACGGACATTCCAAACGCTTCCCTAATTGATTCGCCATACTGTTTCATCCCTTCCTTATTTCTGTTGTACCTCTTGATTACAACATGTAAATGCTGGAGTAGTAGATTTAGTAACAATAAATTCGCTGCCGCACTTTGTACATTGCAATTTTGTTCCCACTTTATATGACATATATATCCTCCTTTATTATCGCTTCATACTTGTACCAATAATGCCCTTATCGTGCAGCTGTGCATATTCTTCGTCTGAAATTTGCAACAATTCCTTATATACATATTCATTATCACGCCCAAGGGTTGGCGTTGGGTTTCGATGACGGAGGCGCTCTCCATCGATCAGCAGCGGCCAGCTCGGATATTTATGTGTCCCTACAAAGTCACGCTCGATTTCCTGAAAGAGATCGCCCATATACTCGTGGTCTTCAATTTCATGAAGCCCTAGTACAGGGGCAGCCGGAATGCCCGCTGCCCGTAACGTTTCAGCTGCTTCGTGGTGTGTAAACTGCAGCGACCAGGCTGTTACCGCCTCATCAATTTCATCATGATGAGTAAAACGCTCTTCATAAGTACGATACGTTTGGGCAAGGTCCGGTTTTCCGATTTTCTCACATAAAGCGCTCCACTCTTTATCATTTGTGACCGATACTGCCACCCATGCATCGTGGCCTTGGGTTTGGTATACGCCTTGCGGAGCAATTCCTCTTTCCCGATTGCCTATGCGTCCCCAATCACGATCATTCAACTGATAATCAGCAAGCGGAGCTCCCATATAGTTCATTGCCGCCTCTACTTGGGCACATTCGATAAACTGCCCTTTACCGGTTTGCTCCCGGTACTCCAATGCTGTGAGTAAGGCAAAAATAGCATGATAGCCCGAAATAATGTCTCCTGTACCGAGAACCGTCATCGGTCCACCATCTTTATATCCCGTTAAATTGGCAATACCCGATAATATCTCAAATGTATAGGCAAATCCCGGTTCATCCCGCCACTGCCCGCTCAGTCCATAGGCAGGCATCGACATCATAATGATGGAGGGATTGAGTTCTTTTAAAACGTCATACGTTAGCCCAAAATTGTTCATCACACGAGGGGTATAGTTTTCAATGACTATATCTGAAACTTTAATCAACTCTTTTAAATATTTTTTGCCATCCTCATCGTTTAAATTAAATGTTGCGCCTTTTTTGTTCATATTCGCGCTATTAAATTGCGGACCTAGCTCCCACCAGTGATCAGTTCCGGGTGCGGCCATTTGAAAACGGAAACCGTCCGGGTTTTTATTGGATTCTACTTTGATCACCTCGGCACCGAGCGCCCCTAAAAATGATGTACAAAGAGGAGCAGACCACCACATCGCTAAATCAACAATGCGAATGCCTTTTAAACAATCCTTCATTCAGCTACACCTCCTCTACAGCTTCTTTTTCCAGAATATCTTTTAACACTTGATCTGTATGCTCTCCTAATAAAGGTGCTGTATTTCGAATGGACCACGGAGTTTCCGACATTCTAAATGGTGCGCCCGGCTGCCACAAATCTCCGAGCTCTTTATGTGTCACTTTCTCAAAAAAAGCACGTTCCTTGTAGTGGGGGATATCCATAATATCTTTAAATGTCGGAACAGGGGTTACCGGTACACGCCATTGTGAACCTAATTGCATCAATTCCTCACGTGTATAGTTCATTAAAAATCCATTCAACCGCTCTAAAAATAATCCCTTATGTTGAAGCCGCTTTGGTAATGTGATAAAGCGTTCATCTTCTACCCAATCATACATCTCCGTCATAAAGCAAAAGTTTTGCCATTGCTGACCCGTTAACACGCTGATGCCGATAAATCCATCCTTACATGGATGAACACTGGGGATCATTGGCCGGCGCATATCTGCCTTGAATAAACTTGTTGGATATGAATTTTGGACTGTTGGATAGGATGTCTGGAGAATACCAAAGTTTGTAATCGGTACATCAAGATGTGCCCCTTCGCCTGTTTTTCGGCTATCCCGTACAGCGGCTAATGTTGCCCCTGCAGCGAACGTACCGGCAATATACTCTAATAAATGAAGCTGCCCACCGGCACGAAGCGGTTCACGTGTCGGTTCACCGACTGATGTCATGTATCCGCCTAATGCCTGAGCGAGTAATTCGGTCCCCTTAAAATGGGCATAATTACCTGTTTGCCCATATGTCGAAATAGAGGTAAGAACAATTTTAGGATTTACTTCTTTTAATATGTCATAGCCGAGCCCCAGCCGTTCCAATACTCCCGGCGTGAAGTTTTCAACAACAATATCGGCTGTGGCAACTAAACGCTTAATAATATTAATGCCTTCCTCGGTTTTCAAATCGAGTGTGATGCTCTTTTTATTATTGTTTAAATAAGCATATAAACCACCTGCATTAATATTTTCCTCGTCATTACGGAAAGGTCCGAGCTGACGAGAGGGATCTCCCGTTTCCGGACGTTCGATCTTGATAATATCTGCGCCGAAATCCGCAAGCAGCTTCGTACAGTAGGGACCGGCAATATACCAAGACAGATCAATGACACGGATATTTGATAAAGCTGTATTTGTCATTTCCCATACCTCCTTCCGCTTATAGTTGGACCGGCTGTTTTTCTCCAATAACGCTTTTGGCTAAATTGCGCAAATGTATTTCAGGCGTCCCTAAAGTAAGCTGCATACCTTTTAGGCGACGGAAACAAAACTGTAATGGGTAATCATAATCAAGACCCATTCCTCCGTGCAGTTGGTGTGCACCTGTGACCACTTTGTGACCTTCCTTACTGATCCACAACTTTGCAATAGCCAGCTCCTTGCTTGCATCCTGATTGCTCACTAACTTCGAAAATGCATGATATGCAGCCAAATTAGCTCCTTCTGCAATCGTAAACATATCCGATAGCCGATGCTGTACAGATTGAAACGACCCAATTGGCACTTTAAATTGGTGGCGTTCCTTTACATAAGCAGCTGTTATTTCAATTGTACGGCGCAGCAAACCGGCCGCCTCGATAGACTGCAAGGCAATGGCATAATCATTGGCAACACCCGCTATTTTTGCTCCCTCACCCGGCAGGCCGATCACCGTTTCTGTATATACATTTTTTAAAACAACCTCACAGTTGCCGTCTCCGCTAATTGTTGGAATGGTGTTAATTACAACACCTTTTTCCTCCCGGTCTACTAAAAAAGCAGTTAACCCTTGCGGAGCTATTGCCAGAACTAATAGTTTTTCTACACTGTTAGCAAACGACGCGAAAATTTTCGTTCCTGTAATGTAATATCCGTTTTCAGCAGGTGTTGCCGTTGCCTCAATATAGTCCACATTGTAATGTGCCTGTGGTTCTGCAATTGCTCCGGTTACCGTCACCTCTCCGGAAGCAATTGATGGTAATATCGTCTGCTTGATTTTTTCATCCCCAAATTGGACGATTGGTACAATACCATAAGCAACCGTTGGGATTAATGGACTTTGGAACAATGCTGCTCCTGCCTCTTCCACAATAAAGGCCAAGTCAAGGTAATCTGCATCAAAGCCTCCGTATTCCTCTGGTATGACCAGTCCGGCAAAACCTAAATCAACTGCCTTCATGTATACTTCCGGCAAATAATTCACTTCACTCTTTTCCGCCTGCTTTACTTGTTCCAGTGAATAATTGTCTTTCAAAAACTTACGTGCTGTAGAGCGGAACTCTTCCTGCATATCTGTTAATCTAAAATCCATCCTTTACACCTCCATGCGGCGTTTGCATTTCACCAGCGGCACATCTTCAAACGCCTGCTCGATTATGATTTCAACCGGCATGCCGATATATACTTCATCCACAGGGCAATCTACCATATTTGATACAATCCGCTGCCCATTTTCAAGCTCAACCAAAATGACGGCATAAGGCAATTCAAACCCCGGATGCACGCCGCGATGGTATACGGCAAAACTATAAATCTCACCTTTTGTCGGTGCCTCCACCCACGTCATATCGAAGCTATGGCATTTATAGCAAATCGGGCGCGGGGGATGTAAAATTGTTTCACAGCAAGCGCATTGCTGAAAATGAAGCTTTTTCGTTTCCTGCATAATGTGCCAGAACTTTTCTGTATCTTCATTCATGTTCGGTTTCGGTGTACCAATCCCTGTATACGTTACCATTCTCAAATCCCCTTCCCTAAAATAAGGCCGCCCGAAGGAACACAAGAGCCTCCTGTTACTAATACGTGATTCACGTTATCAATTTGCGTTGTCGATGTACCGCGAATTTGTCGAACACCTTCTGTGATCATATTCATCCCGTGTAAGTACCCTTCTGACATGAGTCCGCCCGATGTATTAATCGGTAGTTCGCCAGTTGGCCGGATCCGGTCGCCGCCCTTGCAGAACTCCACACCTTCTCCTTCTCCAACAAACCCTAATGCTTCAAGCTGCATTGGCACTAGAGGGCTGAAGGCATCATAAATCTGGGCAACATCAATATCTTTCCGTGTAATTTCCGCATCGCGAAAGAGCTTGTCACCATATGCCTTTACTTCCGGCAAAAAAGTAATTTTGTCGCGGTAGTAGCTTGTCATAACTTCCCCGTTTGTTGACATTCCTTGAGCTGCTGCTGTAATATAAGCGGGCTTTTGCTTTAAATGCTTTGCCCTGTCGGCTGTAGTTACAATAACCGCAATAGCACCATCCGAGCTTAGACAACAATCATGCCGACGCAGCGGAGCGACATTATAGGGAGAATCTAAATATTCCTCCATTGTTAATTCACGTCCATAAAACTGTGCGGCTGGATTTCGATTTCCGTTTTCACGATTGACGAGGGGAATCCATCCTAAGTCACCGTCTTTTACGCCATATTCATGAATATAGCGCTGTGCAAACATAGCTACCCATGAGACCGGTGTTAATAGTCCATAAGGATGGTACATTCCCATATGAATATCGCCCATTACACGTGTCGGCTCAAAATCACCATACGAGAAAGTGCTTGAGGCATCGCGGATGGAACGTACGCACACTACGTAATTTGCCTGGCCGGACGTAACCGCCGCTACAGCTTGAGCTACTGTTGCACAGCTTGCCCCGCCGCCGTATGGAATTTTGCTGAAAAAGCTTAAATTCGGAATACCGAGTGCACGAACTAATTCGATCTGTTCTGTACTGTCTAATGTATAATTCACGATGCCGTCAATTTCATTAACATCGATTCCTGCATCTTCACACGCGGCCAACACTGCTTCGATTGCCATACGCAGTTCTGTTCTGCCGCAGTTACGGCTGAATTCAGTTTGACCGATCCCGACGATCGCTGCTTTATTTTTCACTGACGTTTCCATTTTCTACTCTCCCTTCGGCAATGCAACAACCGCTTTTCCTAATGCATGATAGCCAATTGAGTTTTGTCCGTAAAAATCAATTTCTACTAAATACTCGCCGTTTTCTTCATATTTCTTACTAATTTCACCGTTGAGCATCATTTTATCTCCCGGATAATTCGGTACTGCCAGCTTCAATTGAATTTTTTTCAGCTTTCCCTCCGGTCCCGTCCAATCTGTTAAGTACTTTCCGATTAAACCATTGGTCGTTAAAATATTCATAAATACGTTATCTGCGCCTGCAGCCTTTGCTGCAAAATAATCATGATGCACATTTTCATAATCATGTGTTGAAGAAATAGCCCCGACGATTACGAGGGCAGGTGTGATATCACGTGCTGCGGTTGGCAATTTTTCACCGGCTTCTACATTGGACCATGTAACACGGCTTACTTTGACTGTATCCATCGCTCCTATCCCTCCTGTGCCTGTGGCTTATATGCTAAAATCGTGAATGATTGATTACATACTGTTTCATTCCGCTGATTCGTAAAATGATATAAAAACGTTGCAAAGTAGCCAGGGCCACGCGCTGTCTGCTTTAATGGGGAAACCGATTGTACAGAAATCGTATAGCTGATCCGGTCACCAAGCTTCATCGGTACTCCGTATTCTTGTACCTGTTCTGTCGCAACAATCGCTGAAAAACCATGCTCCCTAAAGAGCGCTACGAGCTGCTCCATTGAATTTGGCTCTCGTTCTGTTTTTGGCCATAAGGGATTCATTGTATAAGCCTGTACTTGTGTAGGCGGTGCGATCATACCACCGTACTTTGAATTATTTGCATACTCCTCGTCTGTATAAAGCGGATTTGCATCCTCCATTACTTCGCACCAATGACGTATCATCGGCCGGCATATTTCATCAAGACCATTCACCTTTTCAGAAGTAATACCAAGATGTGCCTCAATCATTTCTGTTGTTAATGTCATGCTTACCACCCCCTACATGCTTTTTGATAACCCTAAACCGAAACGTGCAATTAAATCACGCTGAACATCATTCGCCCCGCCGCCGAATAAATAGACAACCCGGCTCTGGGCATACTTTTGTGCATTACCATCTGCAATGGTATAGAGGGAGCCATCACGTACTTGGCCGTATAGACTTAAAATCTGCATACATTTATCAAACACAAATTGATTGACTTCTGCTGCATATACTTTGTTCATCGATGGTCTAAACGGCGGCTCTTCTATATTTCCATGTGCCCAGGCAGCACGCAGGTTCAATAACTTTAACACTTCAAGCTGCATCGTCATTTCTGCAATGTCAAATTGTACTTGTGGACGCTCAATAATCCGCTCGCCATCAATCACCGTTTCTTTTGCAAAGGCAATTGTTTCCTCCACCATCCGCTCAATTCTTGAATAGGAGGATAACATCAGGCGTTCAAGTGATAGCTGCTGCGTAATATACTGCCAGCCTTTATTCTCTTCACCTACAAGTGCTGAGGCTGGAATACGTACGTTTTCGTAATAGGTGACATTTGTCTCTTCTCCCATTAATGTCATTGGTGTACAGGAATAGCCCGGTGTATTTGTCGGCACTAAAAAGATGGATATCCCTTTGTGTTTTGGAGCTTTGGGATCTGTCCGCGCTGCAAGCCAAATATAATCTGCTATATGTGCATTAGTTGTAAAAATTTTCTGACCATTTATTACATATTCATCCCCTTCTCGAACAGCCCGTGTCTCTAAGGCTGCCAAATCGGTTCCTGCTTCGGGCTCCGAATAACCTATTGCAATTTCTACTTCGCCCTTTAAAATTTTCGGAAGGAAAAACTGCTTTTGCTCTTCCGACCCAAGCTTCATTAAAGTCGGTCCTACCGTTTCTAATGTAATAAATGGAATCTGGATCCCCGTACGGTCAATTTCTTCGATGAATAAGTATTGTTCCAATGCTGTACGTCCTTGGCCGCCATATTCTTTTGGCCAGCCGACCCCTAACCAGCCGTCCTCTCCTAATTTTTTAATGTAATTCCTCCAAATTGGTCCATGGAGATTATCTTTTTGCTCTTCTACTAATTCGTCTGTGATCGCTTCCTGTAAATACGCCCGTATTTCCTGTTGTAGCTGTTGTTGCTCCTCTGTTAATTCAAAACGCATAGCACACTTCCCCTTTACGAATTTATTTCTTCACTAACAAATTGCTCTTTTAAATGTCTCTTCAAAATTTTCCCTGATGAAGTTCGTGGTAAGTCTGCTGCAAATTCGAAGACTTTAGGGCATTTAAAGCTGGCAAGACTTTTCTTGCAATGCGCTGTTAAACTATCGATTGTCGGCCGATTTTCTAAATCTCTCGGCACAATGACCGCAAGCACTTCTTCTCCCCATTCAATATTTGGTATGCCAAGCACAGCCGCATCTTTCACGTCTTCATGCTCCAGTAATATATTTTCAATTTCCTGCGGTGAGATATTTTCACCGCCCCGAATAATCATATCGGAGTTTCGACCGACCAGGAATAAGTACCCTTCATCATCCATCCACCCTAAATCCTTTGTGTTAATCCATCCATCTACTACTGTTTCCTTTGATGCCTCGGGACGATTCCAGTAGCTCTTCATAGCACGTGCGGTTTTAATATAAACATTGCCAATTTCACCTTGCTGAACGACTTCGCCGAAATCGTTTAGGATTTTTATTTCTACTCCTTCTACTACCTTTCCTACAGAATTCAGCCGCTGTAGCTTCTTTTGAATTTCTTCCTCTGATCCTTCTAATCGGTGATCTTCAGGTCCGAGTACAGAGACCGTCGAAGTGGTTTCTGTCATGCCGAAAGCGTTTGCAAATTCGACCGATTGCGGGAAAAGCTCAATAGCTTTACGAATAACAGGGTACGGCATTGGAGCCGAGCCGTACGATAAGCTGTGTAAGCTGCTGAAATGATGGGCAGCGAAGTCCGGGTAATCCATAATGCGTTTAAGCATCGTCGGAACTAAAAATGCATGTGTAACACGTTCGCTCTCTACCGTGTTAATCCAGCTTTCTTCTGTAAATTGGCTGATTAGCACGATACGCCGGCCGCCGTATAAGCTATTTAATAAGCTTGTAATGCCAGCAACATGATAATTGGGTACACATGTTAGGTAAGCCCCTTTTTCACTTCCATCAGCCGGCTCGGTTCTGCCCATAATATAATTCGTTAATTGTCCATGTGACATCACAACACCTTTTGGCTTGCTCGTCGTTCCGCTTGTATAAAGAAGTAATGCTAAATCGTTTTCGAAGACATCTTCAAAATCAAATTTTTGTAAATCGACAGCTTGTATATATCCCTCTAGTTCATCCTCAATCACAATCACTTTTATATTCGGCTGCACTTCTAAAAATGACTGTATGGCCGAAACATAGCGTTTTTCCACGACGAGCAACTTAACACCGCTATCTGCCAGCATAAAGCTTAATTCATCTGGTTTTGCCCGGTAATTGATCGGGACAGCTCCTGCACCAATTTGAAATGCTGCAAACAACACTTCCAGCACTTCCGGTCTATTCGTTGAGATAATGCCTATTCGATCACCTTGAGTTACCCCGTCCTTCTCTAAGGCAGCAGCCAAAAGACCGATACGCTCCGTCATTTTTTCATAGCTGTAATGACGCCCTTCAAAAGATACGGCAATTTGCTCTGGTACCATATTCGTCACTAAATTAAGAAGCAAATATACATTCATGAAAAACCTCCTGGACAGAATTTTCTGATTATTAAAACTCTAACATATAGATTGCTATTATAGCAATAATTTTTTATTTTCATAAAAGCTTATTTTTCTCTAAAAAGCGTTTTTATTCTCGAATTACATCTGAATTCATGCTTTCTTCACAAAGAAATACGCCAAACCCCATCCTTATTACCTATGTTTTTCATAAGTTTGATTTTTAAAAAATTAAAAGAGGCACCTTCTGGCAGCCTCTTTTTCCACATGTTTGACTAACTTTGTTCAAGTCACCTCATAGTTAACGATTCCACGGGCGACCCCTAACCCACATCATTTTAATCATTTATTAGGTATTCATTATAATTTGGGGATGACAAGCTCATATAATAACGAGTTGATTGGAGTCAATCCAAGCTTAAAAATCCAATAATTTCGGGTGCTACCCCCGAAATCATTTAGTTGGAGCCGTGCTCCTACAGAAAGCGTCTGGCCAGAACGGTAATCAACCCCATATTACGATGACGAACCTATTTATTGCCTATCAATTCATTCTTTACTGTTTTAAAATTCTTTATCGAATATCCTATATCTTGAACTCATAAGCAGATATTCCCGCAAAAAAATAACTAGAGAATTTTGATTCCCTAGTCATTTTTATATTTTATATTACGGCAATAATGATGCAGATCCATGCAGCAAGCTGTAGAAGTCCTCCGATTGGAGTAATGGCTCCCAGCTTACGTATTCCTGTTAAAGATAATATATAAAGGCTTCCCGAAAAAATCATCGAACCAAGGAACATGCACCATGTAGCTGCAGTTAAGAAGCTTGAGAGACCGATAGTATGTATAAGAAGGCCAGTGAGGATGAGACCTAATGCATGGTACATCAAATAGCGGCAAGCTGTCTCCCAATTATCCGCATACTTCTGTTCCTTAAACTTATCCTTTAGAGCATGCGCTCCAAATGCCCCGAAGGCAACCGCTAAAAAGGCCATGGCAGCC
This sequence comes from Planococcaceae bacterium UBA3378, assembly GCA_002359075.1. Lineage (GTDB taxonomy): Bacteria > Bacillota > Bacilli > Bacillales_A > Planococcaceae > Lysinibacillus_B. The sequence continues at coordinate 40,108 of DEQA01000305.1, read as the reverse complement.
CCTAATAGTATCGCTAATTTCATGTTAAAACACTCCTTTTATTTCTGCTTTATATAGGATAGCACATCGTCCATAGAAGGGAGCGCCGTCATTGCTCCAATTTCTGTACAAACAAGTGCCCCGACAATGTTACTGAATGCTGTTAGCTGCTTGAATTTTTGAAAATTAATATTATTTAGTGTCGGATAATCAGCTAACTGTTTCAACATAGCACCTACAAAAGCATCGCCTGCTCCTGTTGTATCTACAGGTCGTACGGAAATACTCGAAATAAGTGCTTCTTCCTCCCCGTTGGAAATCCATGTACCCAGATGCCCTTTTGTCACGGCAAACCATTTGCCGATCGGTATCTGTTCGCCATAACGAGTATATTCCTCCTCACTCATTTTAATAAAATCTGCTAAATCGACACACTCCTTTACCCGCATATCATACGTCTCTTCCCGTCCCTGCCAAAGATCGGCTCTGAAATTAGGGTCAAAGGAGAGAAACACGCCCTGCTCTTTCATCAACCGCATACAGTTCATATATGTATCATAGAAGGGACTGGACAGAAGAGCAGTAGCAGATCCAAAATGAGCAAGCCGAACATCCAACTGCTCGATGTCTACTTCCTCCATCGTCAGCATTTCATCTGCTCCCCGGTTAAAAATAAAATCACGTTCACCCGTAGTTGTGCGGGATACAAAGGCAAGGGTAGTAGGTTCTTTTCCCTTTACAAGGAGCGACATATCAACACCCGCTTCAGTCATTACCTGTTCCAAATAGTGACCGAATGCGTCGTTTCCGACTTTTCCGCAAAACGCCGCCTGTCCTCCCAATTTAGCAATAGCAGCGCATACATTGGCAGGGGCTCCTCCTGCCTGCTTTATATAATGACTGCCCTCTGCCAGACTTTTATTTATTTCCGTACAAAAGAAATCAACGAGCAGTTCACCCATACATAGTATTTTCTCCATTTAATCACCTCTTCTTCATCTTACCCTTTGAGCCGTAATTTTGATAGAATAGCAGGTTTGAAAATTTTTTAATGAGGGAATTAAGATTAAAAGGAGGCGTATGGATGTACAAGAAAACAATTATTGTTGCAGCATTCTTCATACTGGGGAACGCCGTGGTGCCTGCTACTGCCAACAGTATGGAAGAGACAGTAACGAACGAAAGCGGGCTAAGCAGTATGTACGGGCTGACAGGGGAAGAGGAAATATACAGCACCGATAATATAGAAATCCGGCCACAGCAACAGGAAAGTCAACAGCCTAAACCGTCTATGCAGGCCCTTTCTTCAGAAAATAACTTACATAAAAAGCTGGGCTGTCAACAGCAAGCGACCCCTGCCACAAACAGCCCTGCCTATACAAATTGCCAGCAAAATCTGGAGACCGTTACAAAAATAATAAAGAAGCGTTTCCTACTGCATCTTGGCAAAGTTACCATTTTAAATAGACCGTCGCCTTAAAGAAGAAAGACCTAATTTCTTCTTTAAGGCGAATACTTTAGTAATAAAATCGCTATAGATTTTGTTCTCCCAGTGATTTTCTGCTTGTTTATTTACTGAATGTGCTTTTATGGCTGAATTTCTATTTCCCCGGAAATTTCTGTTCCTTGAAGTGCCTGAGTAGCAAGCCGGTCCGCTTCAGTATTTTTCTTTCTTGGGACAAGCTCATATTCGGCTTTCAGTCCAAGAGCGCGTAATTTATCATCAATTTTATCGGCCCATTCAGATAAGTTTTTTTCATATACAGGCCACTCACCGTTCAGCTGATTAATGACTACTTGTGAATCTCCCACTATACGTATCGTTTGATGGTGTGCATCCAGCAGATCCAGCTCGACAAGCGCAAGATGAAGAGCTGCGTATTCTGCTTCATTATTAGTATGGAGCCCAGCTACATAGGCATTGCGGCGCAAGCGGTGCGACTTCCCGTTCTTTTCATAGTAAATGGCCACACCTAGCCCCGATGCTTTTGTCTGGATATCAAATCCCCCGTCAAAATAAACCGTGATCTGATGGGGCTCTGTCTCCATTTCTTTGAGATACTTTTTCAGCTCCTTTATCATCCAGGTGCTGTCATATTCATCGATGATTTCCAAAGATTGCACACGGCCTGTTTTTTCAATGTCTTCGGCAATCATCAGTGCCTGTGCCGGCATCATGGGTGAAGAGCGAAATACCGCAGCTGCTCCCTTTGGTGTTTTATACGTCCATTCCAGGATTAGTTTCATAAGATGCACACCTTTCGTATATTTTCTTTATTATAGCAAAAAAGCCACCCTTCATACGTAAAGAGAGGCTGTCTACACTATTTGGTATCATCTTTTCTTTTGGATCGTATATATAAGTTGAATTTTTGATTTCCCCTAGATTTTGAACGATCCTTTTTCACCTGTTACGCTACAATAGCGAGGTGATGGAAAAGAATGAGAAACATAACGACCGGGCACCTGGAAGCAAAGTAAGATTAACTTATCACATGTGTTGATTAGCCAAATATTAGTTGGTGGAAAGCCTGTTTTTTAGAGAAAGGCCTATAAAA
>DEQA01000305.1:33042-37549 GCA_002359075.1 Planococcaceae bacterium UBA3378 | reverse complement strand
CGAGACTCCTACGGGAAAAGCATAAGGTGAAGGCCCCGCAGGAGTGAGGGACGAGCGACGAGGAGACTGAGGCCATGCCCGTGGAAAGCGAGCCGGCTGTAGCGGAAATCAACGTTCCATACGATTACACTTACAATTAAAGGTAAATCAACACGCATGTTAACTTATTATTTGATACGCTAAACTGATAGGAATAAAAATGGAAAGGAACAGAAATATGACACCTTTTAGCAGTGAGGGAAAAACGAAAATGCGAACACTACTTGCTACGGAAACTGACATTCCGGGAGTGTTTCATATACCGACTCCCCACAACGTAACATCAACCGCAGTAAATGAAGTAATTATTAAAGCAGTAATCGAGCGGATTGACTGGAAAGCCATTAAAGCAAAAAACTAATGCACTTTACATAGTCTAGACTTGAACAACATAATAAAACCGGGGCAGCCTCCTCATTAAGGAACTGTCCCGGTCTTTTGATCTTATATATATTTCGGTTTCACATAATGAAACTTACACATTTACGCCCTTTTCTTCTGCGAGCATTTCATGTAAATAGGCAATAATCTCTCTTATTCCTTCCAAGGAATTGACCAGTACCTTTGGCTCAACGCATGTAATCATACGGTTTTCCAAATTCGCTACGGCCGTAAAATAAGCAGTCTTTGCATAGTTAACAAGGCCAACCTGCTTTAAAGTCTGCGGATCAAAGTCCAATATTTCACGTGCCTCTGAAACGACAAGCCCATAATTGACTACATCCGTATTTAAAATGATCATCCGGGCCTGTTCGCCATTGCTCGTACGATTATATAAAATACGCTGAAAGTCAATAACCGGAATTACTTCCCCCCGTGCTCTTGCAAATCCGAGCAGGTAATTCGGTAAATGTGGGATAGGTGTAATATGTTCCAGCTTTTCAATGGATACAACTTGCTCTACAGGGACGGCATACTCCTCCTGCCCGCACGTAAACACAACAGATTTTTCAAATCCCATTGCCATTCCCCTCTCTTATTCCGCAGCAAATTTTACGATTTCCACTAAATAATCGGCAAGTTTTTCAAGTTCCTTAATCGGCATCCGCTCATTTGTCGTATGAATTTCCTCATAGCCAACCGCAAGATTGACTGTTGGAATACCGAAGCCGGCGATCACGTTCGCATCGCTTCCTCCGCCCGAAATGCCTAGCACCGGCTCACGGCCAATTGCCTGTGCCGCTTTCATCGCCACCTGCACAACTTTATCCGATTCAACAGCGCGGAAGCCCGGATACATCAATTTCACATTAACTTCTGCATGGCCGCCGAACTGTTCTGCAACGGATTCAAAAGTTTCCTTCATATGTTTTGTCTGTGCGTTTAATTTACTTTCGTCAATAGAACGTGCTTCTGCTAAAATCGATACTTCATCACAAACAATGTTTGTTGCCTGACCGCCTTCAAAACGCCCAATATTGGCAGTCGTTTCTTCATCAAGACGTCCGAGCCGCATCTTGCTAATCGCCTTTGCAGCAAGTGTAATAGCAGAAATCCCTTTTTCAGGTGCTACACCTGCGTGAGCTGTTTTTCCTGTGATTTTCGCTTCAATATGTGCTTGGAACGGAGCTGCTGTCACAATGCCCCCGACCTCACCATTGCTGTCTACAGCAAAGCCGTATTTTGCAATAATCATAGAAGGATCCAGTTCTTTTGCACCTGCAAGACCGCTTTCTTCCCCTGCTGTAATGATGAACTGGATAGTACCATGTTCAATATTCTGCTCCTTCAAACGGCGTGCCATCTCAAATAATGCAGCCATACCTGCCTTGTCATCCGCACCTAAAATTGTTGTGCCGTCTGAATAAATATAGCCGTCTTCACGGATTTCCGGCTTGATGCCCTTTCCTGGAACGACAGTATCCATATGCACTGTAAAATAAATCGGCTCCACATCAAGTGAACCTTTTAATGTGGCAATGATGTTTCCTGCCCCATGCCCGTTTCGCAGATGGGCATCATCCTGCACAACCTCAAAGCCCATTCCCTCTAACTTTTTCACGATAATCGGCGCAATGATTTCCTCATGCTTTGTTTCTGAGTCAATTTGCACAAGCTCTAAAAATTCTTCCACTAATCGAGTAGTCATATCATACTCTCCTTTTCTATTATTACACACGAAACTATTTTACTCCTGTCGTCTTGTTAACACAATCTTTCCCGCTATTTGAAATGAGTTGTGACTTTTCATCAGCTAATTGTTTCTTCTTTTCCTCTGCCAGTGCTCTTTTCTTTTTCAGTTCATTTAATGTATTTGCAACGTCGTCCGAGACACGTCTAATCTGATTCGTTGACGTAGCGATCTTGGAGTGAATGGACCAGGCAGAAAATAAATCATCAAAAAAGAAATCAGCGAATTTAACAAATCCATCTGCTTCTATTTGAAGCGTGCCATGCCTCATTTGCTGAATATCAAGCAGTTCATTTTGAAAACGCTGTAATGCTTGCTGTGCATCATGTATATGGCTGTTTGTTTTATCCAGCTCTTGATGCTTCAATGCGGTAGCAATGACCCCGCCGCCGAAAAATGTATCCCACGTAGAATAGCCGCTTGCTGTATGTAACGTACTGGCTGCTTCTGTTAGCTTCTGCTGCGCTTTTCTTCCTGCCTCTAACGCTTCATCTATTTCAATGATTAACTGGTTCGCTAATAATTCCTGCTCTGTTACATCATTTAATCTGTCCGCCATTTGCGGATCATTTGCCATATAGTAAATCTGGATTTTCATCTCCAAACTTTTTATATGTTCTACTACATCCTCTTCCTGAATTTCCCCAATTTTATTTTGAAGAGCTATAGCCTCTTTGTTTAAATCCTCAAAAATAAGTTGTGATTCTATTAATTTGAGCTCCATTTCTGCCATCCGGTCATAGCCTTCCTCTACTAATTCATCCTGCCTGCCCGTCCATGTTCTGAATAAATTAATGAAGGAGAAATTATCTAATTTGTTGAACCTGTCACGAGCTTCTTTCAGGCTTTGTTCATACTTTTTTATATCCGCCTCCGCGTGAAGAAGCTGGCCTTCTACTATTTCCTTTTGTTTTTTCAGTTTGCCAAGCGCCAGAAGCCGGCCTTTTTTTTCTTGAAGTTTCTGCTGCATCTCTATTAAAGTCACGTCTATTCCCTCCTTTTTTCCATTGTACTGTTTATTTATGCGAAAGAAAAATCTGGAAACACCACTCTGTTCAAAAATACTGACTGCACGGAAGAAAATCAAAGGTGAAAGAGGTCCCTATGGCAGATGTATACTCATTTTCTGCCTTAATATCGTATATGTCCGGGCTGGGGGACATTTACTTTTTCCTTCAAATGAAAAAAGCGCCCCCAGTTAGAGAGCACTTCACTATTTTTTTATAAAGGAATATTTCCGTGTTTTTTATACGGACGGTCCTCGTGTTTTGTAGACAGCATATCCAATGCCTGGATCAGCTTGATACGTGTTTCGCGCGGATCGATTACATCATCTACCATACCGCGTGATGCGGCAATATACGGGTTAGCGAACTTTTCTTTGTACTCTTCGATTTTTTGTGCACGTGTCGCTTCCGGATCAGCTGATTTGGCAATCTCTCCCGCATGGATAATATTGGCTGCCCCTGCTGCTCCCATTACGGCGATTTCTGCATTTGGCCAAGCAAATACTAAATCAGCACCAATTGATTTTGAGTTCAACGCCACATATGCCCCACCGTATGCTTTACGTAAAATAACAGTGATTTTCGGTACTGTTGCTTCCGAATAAGCGTAAAGGATTTTTGCACCATGTCGGATAATACCGCCATGTTCTTGTTTAACGCCCGGGAAGAATCCTGATACGTCTTCAAATGTAATGACCGGTACATTAAACGCATCACATGTGCGGACAAAACGCGCCAGCTTGTCGGATGAGTCAATGTCCAGGCCGCCTGCAAGGAATTTTGGCTGGTTACATACAAGCCCTACCGATTCTCCTGCAATACGGGCAAAACCGACAACAATATTTTTCGCAAATTCTTTCTGTACTTCCATAAACGAGCCCTCGTCTACTACAAGCTCCACTACTTTCCGAACATCATAGGACTTTGTTTGGTCAATCGGCACAACATCCACAAGCTCCGAGCGATACTCGTCTTCCATTGTATACGCTGCTTTCGGTGCTTTTTCTTTATTGTTTTGCGGTAAGTAGGATAACAGGTCTTGAATTTGTTTAATTGCTTCTTCTTCAGTTGCTGCACGGAAATGGGCATTCCCTGATACTGTATTATGCACTTTTGAGCCGCCAAGACCTTCTGATGAAATTTTCTCTCCTGTGACGGTTTCAATTACTTTCGGTCCGGTAATGAACATTTGGGATGTTTTATCCACCATTAGGATAAAGTCCGTAATGGCAGGCGAATATACCGCTCCCCCTGCACAAGGTCCCATAATGACCGAAATTTGCGGGATGACACCTGAATAAATAGAGTTACGGTAGAAAATATGGCCATA
>DEQA01000305.1:6585-32977 GCA_002359075.1 Planococcaceae bacterium UBA3378 | reverse complement strand
AATGGTGTACCGTTTTTCGCTGCTAAATCCATTACGGCAGCAATTTTTTTTGCGTGCATTTCACCAAGCGCCCCACCAAACACGGTGAAATCCTGTGCAAATAAATAGACATTACGGCCATTAATTTTACCGAAGCCTGTAACAACACCATCCCCTGGGCCCTCTAATTTTTCCATACCAAAATCAACGGTACGGTGTGTAATAAATGGATTGATTTCTACAAAGGAACCTTCATCAAGTAACAGATCGATACGTTCACGGGCAGTCATTTTGCCTTTTTCATGCTGCTTTTCAATACGCCCATCTCCGCCGCCTAATTCAATAATGCCTTTACGGTCATACAGCTCGTTAATTTTATCAAACATATCTAATGTGATCGTCATTATTTTTGTACCCCTTTTCCACTTTTATCACATAATTCGTATAGCACCCCGAAAGAGTCTTTCGGATGTAAAAATGCCACTTCAGCGCCACCTGCTCCTGGACCAGGCTCATCAGAAAGGAGACGTACTCCTTTTTCTTTCAATTCTGCCATACGTTCACGGATACCTGTTACGCCAAATGCAACATGATGGATGCCTTCCCCCCGCTTTTCTAGAAAGCCGTAAATGGCACTTTTTTCACTCATTGGTTCCAAGAGTTCTAACTTCACGTTGCCTGCATCGATGAATGCTACTTTTACCTGCTGAGATTCCACTTCCTCTACCTTTAACAGCTTCAGTCCAAGAGTCTCTGTGTAATATGTAATGCGTTCATCAAGATTTTTCACTGCAATTCCAATGTGGTCTACTTTTTCCATGTTAAATACTCCCCTTACAAGCGACAGCTGCCACTTTATGTTAACGATACTACTTGAGAATTTTTAGATATTTGATACACTATTTAAAGATAAAAAAAGGAGCGAGTTTAATGAGCAATAAGAAATTCCAAAAGATCGTTGTGTATACAATGGTAATCATGATGTTAATTTCAACAATTGCTATGGGTTTAGCGATGATCAGCTAAGATGGATGCGACAAGCATCCGTCTTTTTTATTTCATCCCCTTAAAAGATTGCTTAATCGCTAGATAAGCATCCATCTCCTCAATAAATTGATACAACGCAGCCATTGCTAAAAATGTTTGATGGTCATCAGGCAACGGCATCTTGGCAAACTCCACTTTTACCTCTTCTAACTTTTCACGATAATGACTTGCTGTATTACCTGAATGGACATTTTCACTTAAATCTTCCATGAAAACAGAAACTAATTCCGCCTGTTGTACTATAACAGGCAAAGCAGTAATTTTCGGCAGCACTCGCTCAATAATCTCCAGCTGTTTCTCCCTCATATCGAAATAAAGATAATACAGATTTTCTTTTCGCGTAAGGTGATTTTCGACATCCTGAAATGCAAGTGCCTTTGCCTTATTTAATACTTCCACTGCCTCAACCAGTTCCTTGCCGTCCCAAAAGGTATCTCCTTCTTTCAAATATTTCGCAATTTCAAAAAATATTTTTTTGTAAAGATCCTCTATTTTTTGCCGGTAATAGTTCAGCTCCGGCTGGATATCCGGCATATACATATTCACAAGCAGGCCTACTGAATAGCCGATTGCCATCAGCGCCAGCTCATTATAGAGTATATCAAGCGTAAAATCTGCTACAGAATAAAGATGCATAATAATCACGGCACTGGAAACAAAACCTGGCGAGACTTTCAGCGACACAATTGTCGGGATAAACAGCAGCAGCATCAAGCCGAGAACAGCTGGATGATATCCAAATATTTCGAAAAATAAGTATGCAAGAATGATTCCTATAAAACTTGCCACAACACGGGTATAGACCGCATGGACAGATTTTTTCTTAGTAGGCTGTATACAGAGAATAGTTAAAATCCCCGCAGCACTAAAGAATTCCAGTTCAAAATACTGGGCGATTGCTATTGCTATGAAGGCACCTACTGCCGTTTTTAACGTGCGATAGCCGATTGAAAACTTTTTCATCGATCGTTCTCCCTCATGCTATTGTTGCAAGCCCTGCTTTATGCAGGGCCTGCAGCAATAAATGATTATACTTCGTCGCAGTATTCCTCGAAATAGCCTTGTAAGTTCGTTACAACACTGACAGGATCGTGACCTTCAATTTCATGACGGCCAACCTCTGCTACTACTTGTCCATCCTTTAATAGAATGAAAGATGGAGATGATGGGAGATGATCCTCACCAAAATGGTAACGTGCCGCTGCTGTCGCTTCTTTATCTTGTCCTGCGAAAACAGTTACTAAATGGTCGGGACGTTTGTCGTAATGGATACATGATGATGCTGCCGGACGGGCAATCCCTCCTGCACATCCACATACTGAATTCACCATTACAAGCGTTGTTCCTGGACGGGCAAACGCTTCTTCTACCTCTTCTGGTGTACGTAATTGTTCGTAGCCCGCAGCATCCATTTCTGCACGGGCTGTCGTTGTAATTTGCTGCATGAATAAATCGTAGTCCATATTCATCGATTATCGCTCCTTTCACAATACCATTTTATCATAGCAAGTTCGTCAAGCCTTGCAAAGTGCTTATTGGAAAGAATCAAATGATTTTGCCACAATTTACTCCTTATCGCCCCGCATAAGGAAACTCTATTCTTCAAATAACTGATTCACACCCTGTGTAACAGTAAGCCGGCCATTTAAAATAGCCTTCTCCAAATCCCGCACTTGCACTTTACGGGACGGATTTTTATAAAAGGAGTCAATTAAATGGTCAGTAATCATCGAATGGAACCAGTCGCGGGTTTGTTCACGGCGCCGCATTGTCCACCTGTTTGATTTTTTTGTTGTTTCCTCAAACGCCTCCAGCATCTCCCATACTTCTTTTAAGCCCGTCTTTTCTAACGAAGAAGCAGCAAGCGACGTGCTGATCCATCCAGGCGTGGAGGGCTGCAGGAAGTGTAAAATCTGCTTATATTCCTGGACCGTCCTGCGGGCAGGAAGTATATTATCGCCATCTGCCTTATGGACTAAAATGGCGTCTGCCAGTTCCATAATCCCTTTTTTCATACCCTGAAGCTCATCTCCCGCCCCTGTTAGTACGAGCAGCAGGAAAAAGTCAACCATGCCGCGAACATATGTCTCACTTTGGCCAACGCCAACCGTTTCAACTAATATGACATCATAGCCGGCTGCTTCACAAAGGAGCATCGTTTCACGTGTCTTTTTATGGACCCCGCCTAATGTGCCGGCTGATGGCGATGGGCGGACAAACGCATTTTCCTGACGGACAAGCTCTTCCATCCGGGTTTTATCACCCAAAATACTGCCGCCTGACAAAGAAGAGCTTGGATCAATCGCAAGCACGGCTACTTTTTTGCCCATTTTACAAAGCATTGTTCCAAATGCCTCAATAAAAGAAGACTTTCCGGCTCCCGGTACACCTGTAATGCCGATTCGGATGCTATTTCCTGTAAAAGGCAGCAGCTCTTGCAGTAGCGTTTGTGCTTGTTCCTTATGACAGGGATTGGCGCTCTCAACAAGCGTAATGGCCTTGGAAAGCGAAGTACGCATACCTATGCGCACTTTATTTGCCAGGGCAGGGATATCAAGCTGCTCTTGTTTTTTCTTGCGGAATCGTTTCGGTGATGACTGACTCATCCCATCATGACCACCTTTCACACCTTCCATTACAATCAAGCCTTTCTCTTCCATCCCTTTGAAATATTCCATTAGTTGGCCACTTCCTCATAGCCCAGCTGTTTATAGATTTCCTCAATTAATTTTTGGGCTGCTACTGGTATCACTGTTCCCGGACCGAAGATTGCCTTTGCCCCGGCCTCATATAGGAAATCATAGTCCTGTGCCGGAATGACGCCGCCGCAAATGACGATGATATCTTCACGCCCTAATTTTTTCAGTTCAGCGATCAGTTCCGGTACTAATGTTTTGTGTCCTGCCGCAAGCGAGGATACACCTACACAGTGTACGTCATTTTCCACAGCCATTTGAGCTGTTTCGGCAGGCGTCATAAATAATGGCGAAATATCTACATCAAATCCAAGATCTGCATAAGCTGTTGCTACCACTTTTGCACCGCGGTCATGACCGTCCTGCCCCATTTTTGCGACAAGAATACGTGGCCGGCGCCCTTCATTTTCAAAAAATTCCTCTGTCATTTGTTTTACTTCAGTAATCTGCTCGTCATCTGCAAAGTTGGAAGAGTACACACCAGAAATAGACCGGATAACTGCTTTATGACGACCCGACACTTTTTCAATCGCATCGGAAATTTCTCCTAATGATGCGCGGGCACGTGCCGCATCGATTGCTACAGCAAGCAAGTTTTCAGAGCCATCCTGTGCAGCTTTTGTTAAGCGGGCCAAATGCTTTTGAACCTCTTTTTCATTGCGCGCTGCTTTCATTTTTTCCAAGCGCTCGATTTGTTTTTGTCGTACGACTGTATTGTCGATATCCAGAATATCAATCGGCTCTTCTTCTGCTAGACGATATCTATTTACGCCAACAATTGTTTCTGCCTTTGAGTCGATTTTCGCCTGTCGTTTAGCCGCCGCCTCTTCGACCTTCATTTTTGGTAAACCTGTATCAATCGCTTTTGCCATACCGCCAAGTTCTTCGATTTCTTCGATTAATGCCCATGCTTTTTCCTGTAGTTCTTCTGTTAATTTTTCTACATAATAAGAACCTCCCCATGGATCGATTACTTTCGTCATTCCTGTTTCTTCTTGTAAGAACAGCTGCGTATTACGGGCGATACGTGCCGAGAAATCCGTCGGCAAGGCAATTGCTTCGTCTAATGCATTTGTATGAAGAGATTGCGTATGCCCCATAGCAGCAGCATTTGCTTCGATTAATGTCCGCGTCACATTGTTAAATGGATCTTGCTCTGTCAAAGACCAGCCGGACGTCTGGGAATGTGTACGTAACGCCAATGATTTGCTGTTTTTCGGATGAAACGTCGACATCATCTGCGCCCATATACGGCGTCCTGCGCGCATTTTCGCTACTTCCATATAGTAGTTCATACCAATTGCCCAGAAGAACGACAAGCGTGGTGCGAATTTGTCAATTTCAATACCTGCCTGTAATCCTGTACGTACATATTCAAGACCATCTGCAAGTGTATAACCAAGCTCGATGTCATTTGTTGCCCCTGCTTCTTGAATATGATAACCCGAAATGGAGATGGAGTTAAATTTCGGCATAAATTTGGATGTGTATTCAAAAATATCCGCGATAATCTTCATCGACATCGCCGGTGGATAAATGTACGTATTACGTACCATATACTCTTTTAAAATATCATTTTGAATCGTGCCTGCAAGCTTGTCCGGTGTTACCCCTTGTTCTTCTGCCGCGACAATATAGAATGCAAGAACCGGCAATACAGCCCCATTCATTGTCATCGAAACGGACATTTGGTCAAGCGGGATACCATCAAATAAAATTTTCGCATCCTCTACCGAGTCAATTGCCACCCCGGCTTTCCCTACATCCCCCGTGACACGCGGATGATCCGAGTCATAGCCGCGGTGTGTTGCTAAGTCAAAGGCTACTGACAGCCCTTTTTGTCCCATCGCCAAATTGCGGCGGTAAAATGCGTTGGACTCTTCCGCTGTTGAGAAACCTGCATATTGCCGTACCGTCCATGGACGTGCAACGTACATTGTCGGGTAAGGACCACGTGTATTAGGGGCAATACCTGCTACGTCTTTTGTATGGGCAACATCCTTCATATCTTCTGCATTGTATACAGATTTCACTTTGATTCCTTCATTCGTCAAAAATGTGCCGTTTGCTTCTACTTGCTCTGCCTTTAGCACGTCTTCGATAACAACTGATTTAAAGTCTGCTCTCATCGTTGTACCTCCTTCATGCTTGCAGTGACAGCCTTTAGTTTTTCGATAATATTTTGGCCTGCAAAAATAAAACCGTTCAAGCCTTGTGATAGCCATGTATCTGCTTCTTCTTTGAACCTGCCTGCCGCATCCAGTACAATGTGCGCCGGCTTGTCAGCCAGTAAAGCAGGGATCAGCTCTTTTGTATCCTCATCTGTTGCTGCTACACAAACATAATCGGCATCCGCCTGCGCCAACCATGCCTTCGCTGCGTCAATTGTATCCAACACGCCCGATTGCTCAGGTTGAATGCCTGCTGTATTAAAGAACCCGGCTACAAAGTCTGCACGCGGTTTGAAATTTTTAAGCTCTCCATATGTTAAAATGGCGATTTTAGCATTTGCTGCTGCAAATTCCTTGCGTAAATTTTCAAATGGAATAGCTAAACGCTTCACTTCACGGAAATGCGGGTTTTCATCGACTGGTAACTCATCGACAGGATTTGCATAAATGTTTGTACCGATTAACGAATGTTTACGTTTTTCCACCTCTGTAATCCGCTGTTTGTAAACCTCTGCAATTTGAGCGGAAATGCTGTCTTTATAGGCATCAATGCCTCCTGCTTCTTCAATCTCAAGGAATAATGCCCAAGCTGCTTTTACGTAATCAGCTGTTAATGATTCTATGAAATACGAACCGCCCGCAGGATCTAAAACATTCAATACTTGTGATTCTTCCTTAATAACCAATAATGCGTTTTGGGCAATCCGTGTTGAAGTGGCTGTTGGTTTAGTCAATACATCATGAGGATGTACCGTAAATACGTCTGCACCCCCGATTGCTCCTGCAAACGCTTCATTTCCTGCCCGTAATAAATTGACATAAACATCTACCTTTGAAAAGCTCCGTACAGAAGTTTCAGCAATAATTGGTACTGCTGCTGCCTGTACCCCGGCTCCGGCGGCAAATGCCTTCCATAGCACCTTAAATGCGCGGAGCTTTGCGATCTCTGCAAAAAATTGCGTATCAATAGCAAAGTTCACGAAAAATTTTGAAGCAAAGACTTCATAGGATTCAGCTGTTTTCAGCTGTTTTGCCGCAAGAGCAAGGGCTAGGGCTAATTCCTGCACTGCATTTGCTCCCTCATTATGATAGGGAATCGTGTTTGCTCCACATGTACGGACGTTCGGATACCCTTTTAAATCAATGGCCCCTTTAGTGATAATAAAACCTTTTACATTTTCACGTTTACTCTCTTCGATAGCATCAAACACTGTTAAAAGCGGATCATTTCCATTTTCTACAATAAATTTAAACGAATATTCTGTTAAATAATTCGATAGTTTTGCAACCATTTGTCTGTCTATTGAAAAAGGCAGACGGCTGTCAATTGTGATCACTTTATTTCCGCGTGATAAGCTCTCTTCCAAATGACTGAAAAAGAGATCCGGTGAGTCGCCTGTAATTTGCTGTGCGATTTGTAATCCATTCGTTGCCGATAACGAACGGATTGCCGCTACTTGCTTTTCAAGCTGAGCACCCAGTTTTTCTACCAACATTTCCTCTGTATACAGAGGCTCTAATGTTACCCCTTCGATTGTTTTCGTGAACAAAGATTCAAACGGCTTCCCTTTTAATGCGTGGACCGCTTGTTCCTTCCATTGCTCATAACTAGCTGCCTGAAATTCAATTTCTTTCATGTTAGTTGACATGTGGACGCTAATCAGCTTCCCCCCTTACTATTTACTACTCATTATTTTACATGAGAATGCGCTTACACGAAAGGATAAAAATTGAAGGAAGCCTATAATCTCGGGCTTCCTTCAAGTCATCAGTAGACTGACATCGTATTTTTATTCGTGTTTTCGAGTATTTCCTTCACTCTTTTTAGAAATTTTCCACAGATAAGCCCATCAAGGATTCGGTGATCTAACGACAAGCAAAGATTCACCATATCCCTTGCAGCAAACATATTTTCTCCGACAATCACCGGTTTTTTTACAATACTTTCCACTTGCAGTATAGCAGCTTGCGGATAGTTAATGATGCCCATTGACTGGACCGACCCAAATGATCCTGTGTTATTAATAGTGAAAGTTCCCCCGGCAATATGCTCCGGACGCAGCTTTCCGGCTCTTGCCAATGAGGAAAGCTCCTGAATTTCCCTGGCAATCCCTTTTACTGACTTTTCATCGGCATTTTTTATAACAGGCACGAATAAACGATCATCTGCAGCGACAGCAATCGACATATTGATATCCTTCTTTTGGATAATTTTATCGCCTGCCCATGTAGAGTTGATCATAGGGAATTCCTTCAGCGCTTGGGCGACTGCTTTTAGGAAGAAGGCGAAATACGTAATATTATAGCCTTCCTTCTTTTTAAAATCTTCTTTAATGGAATCCCGGTAAGATACTAGATCCGTAACATCCACTTCCATCATCATCCAAGCATGCGGAATTTCCTGAACGCTTCTCACCATGTTATTGGCGATTACTTTGCGGATATTCGTGACCGGAATTTCGATATCGCCTGATGAGAGATTTGCTGCTTCATTTTTTTCCTGGAGTAATTCAGGACGTGCTTCTGCTGCTGGAGCAGGCTCAAGTGTTTCTTGCTGGACAGGCTGTATGTTTGCAGACTGTTTGCCCGAAGCGATATATGCTAATACATCCTTACGGGTAATACGCCCTTCTAACCCTGTACCTTGGATATTTTCTAAATCTATTTCATGCTGAGCAGCAAGTGCTAGGACTGCCGGTGAATATCTCGCTTTTCCTTTCGGCTCGCGCAGTGTTCTTACCGTCTGATTCTCTTCTTTTGGCGGAAGGGACTTTTGCACACCTGCATTCATAATGGCGGAACTGACATTGGACTTCTTCGGCTCTGGAGCAGCGGGAAGCTCCTCTGTCCCTTCCATTTCAATAGAGCATACGACAGCTCCGACCGGCAGCGTTTCACCTTCTTCTGCGAGCAATTCCTTGATAATGCCTGTAAAAGAGGACGGAATTTCTGCCTGTACTTTATCAGTATTCACTTCTGCCAGCGGGTCATATTTATTGACTTTATCGCCCACTTTAACGAGCCAGCGTTCAATTGTACCTTCTGTAACACTTTCCCCAAGCTGAGGCATCGTAATATTTTGTATCATAACGGTTCCCTCCTAAAATGCCGCGAGTTGACGCATTGCTCGTTCTATTTTTTCCGGGTTGATCATGAAGAATTTCTCCATTGTTGGTGCATACGGCATGGACGGAACATCCGGACCGGCAAGGCGCTGGATCGGTGCATCAAGCTCAAACAGGCAGTGTTCGGCAATAATGGCCGCTACCTCGCTCATGATGCTTCCCTCCTTATTATCTTCTGTCACAAGCAGAACCTTCCCTGTCTTTGAAGCCGCTTCAATAATTGCCTCCTGATCAAGTGGATATACCGTACGTAAATCAAGGATATGGGCTTCAATCCCATCAGCGGCAAGCCGCTCTGCTGCCTGCATGGCAAAATGGACAGCAAGGCCATAAGTAATGACTGTCACATCATCCCCTTCGCGTTTTACATCCGCTTTACCAATCGGCAATGTATAGTCATCTAACGGTACCTCACCTTTTATAAGACGGTATGCACGCTTATGCTCAAAGAAAAGGACGGGATCCTCATCACGAATGGCTGCTTTCAGCAATCCTTTTGCATCATAAGGAGTGGACGGAATAACAATTTTCAACCCTGGCGTACCGGCAAATAAAGCCTCTACAGATTGTGAATGGTATAAAGCCCCGTGGATCCCTCCACCAAATGGCGCGCGTACGACTAAAGGACATGACCAGTCATTATTGGAACGGTAACGGATTTTTGCTGCTTCTGATACAATCTGATTCACTGCCGGCATGATAAAGTCGGCAAACTGCATTTCAGCAATCGGCCGCATGCCATACATAGCGGCTCCGATAGCAACACCTGCGATCGCACTTTCTGCCAACGGTGTATCAAGTACCCGCTGTTCTCCAAACTGTTCATACAGCCCCATTGTTGCTTTGAAGACACCGCCTTTACGGCCGACATCCTCTCCTAATATAAATACGCGTTCATCGCGTTCCATTTCTTCTTTCATTGCTAGATTAATAGCATCGATATAAGACATTACCGGCATTACTCGCCACTCCCTTCAGCATATACGTATTTAAGTGCGTGCTCTGGGACGGCATAAGGAGCTGCTTCTGCATAATCAGTCGCATCGTTGACAATTTCAGCAATTTTCTCATTGAGCTGCTGCAGCATTTCTTCTGTCGCTGCACCCGTTTCTTTTAAATACTTTTCGAAAAGAAGGATAGGATCTTTTGCACGGCCTTCTTCAATATCTTCAGCTGTCCGGTATTGGCGGTGGTCATCATCCGAAGAATGGGCAGTTAATCTGTAAGTGACCGTTTCAATTAAACTCGGTCCTTCTCCCCGGCGTGCCCGGTCTGCAGCTTCTTTGACGACTTTATATACTTCAAGCGGATTTTTCCCATCAACTGTTACACCCGGCATACCATATCCGATGGCACGATCAGATACTTTGGCACAACCTAACTGGCGTTCAACAGGCACCGAAATAGCATATTGATTATTTTCAACCATGATGATCACCGGAAGCTTGTGGACACCTGCAAAGTTTGCCCCTTCATGGAAATCCCCCTGGTTAGAGGAGCCTTCTCCGAGTGTTGCAAATGTAATAAAATCCTTTTTCTGCATTTTCCCTGCAAGTGCTACGCCCACTGCATGCGGCACTTGCGTCGTAACAGGAGAAGAACCTGTTAATATACGATTCTTTTTTTGACCGAAGTGTCCTGGCATTTGACGGCCTCCGGAATTCGGGTCCTCTGCCTTAGCAAACGCTGACAGCATCAGATCTCTCGCTGTCATACCAAAATGCAGCACTACCCCCATATCACGATAATACGGCGCAATATAATCCTTTGTACGGTCTAATGCGAAGGCTGCTCCTACTTGGGCTGCCTCCTGTCCTTGACATGAAATGACAAATGGGATTTTTCCTGCCCTGTTCAGCAGCCACATACGCTCATCCAATCTTCTGGCAAGCAGCATTGTTTCGTACATTTTTAGAACATCTTCGTTTGTTAATCCTAAACTTTCATGATGCAGCATCTCTTCCATGCGAACATCCCCTTTCCTATATCAATTATACCTTCTTGCTGACAAAAAGCTTTTATTAGGTGCAGCAGGTGTACAATCGAAAAAACCTACTTTTAGCGTGCCGGTAAATAAAGCACGCTTCCGCTAAAAATAGTTAAAAATGAAGTGCTTTTCCTTCAACAGCAAGAGCCGCTTCCCCAATGACTTCGCTTAAGGAAGGGTGAGGATGAATCGCCTCTCCGATTTCCCACGGTGTAGCATTCAGGAAAATGCCAAGAGCTGCTTCAGAAATCAGATCGGTAGCGTGAGGTCCGATAATATGGACACCCAGTACATCATTCGTTTCCTCGTCAGCCACAATTTTCACAAAGCCTTCTGTATCTCCATGGACAAGTGCTTTACCAACAGCCTTAAACGGGAACTTACCGATTTTCATTTTAATACCTCGTTCCATTGCCTGCTGTTCCGTTAAGCCAACACTTGCTACTTCCGGATTTGAATAGACACAACGGGCAATGTTTTCATAGCATAGGCTGCCTTGCTTCATCCCGGCAATATGTTCTACCGCCTTGATTCCTTCATGGGAGGCGACATGGGCCAGCTGCATCCCTCCGATCACATCTCCAATGGCGTATATATGACTCTCTTTTGTTTGATAGTTTTCATTCACTTTTATGCAAGCGTTTTCAATTTCGATTTCAGTATTTTCTATACCGATATTTTCAATATTGGCAGTACGGCCAACGGAAACGAGCATTTTCTCCGCTGTAAAGACTTCTCCGTTTTCCAGTGATATGGACACGTTCTCTTCTGAAGATATAAGCGTGGAAATATCTGTTTTTGCATTCGTTACAATATGAACATTGCGTTTTTTCAGCAGTTTCGTTATTTCCGAGGAAATATCTTCATCTTCTGTTGGAAGGATCCGGCTTCCATATTCGAGTATTGTTACTTCCACATCAAAATCCGCCAGCATAGATGCCCATTCTATACCAATGACTCCCCCACCAACAATAATGATGGACTTTGGCAGGTTTTCAAGCAGTAACGCATCATCTGAAGTAAGAATAGTGCGGCCATCTACCGGAATGCCGTCAAGCATCCGCGGCCTAGAACCAGTTGCAATAATGACATTGGCCGGTACAAGCATCTCGTTTTCCGAGCCGTCTTCCATTTCCACAGAAATCGTCCCAGGCATCGGAGAGAAAATAGAAGGCCCCAGTATTCTTCCAGTCCCATGGTATACATCGATTTTCCCTTTTTTCATTAAATGCTGAACGCCTTTATAAAGCTGATCAACAATCGCGTTCTTCCTAGACTGTACTTGTGTAAAGTTTAATGTAACGCCACCTACGTCTATTCCATAATCAGCCGCATTTTTTGATTGAGCATATACCTCTGCACTTCTCAACAGGGCCTTGCTCGGGATACAACCTTTATGTAGACAAGTGCCCCCCAGCTTATCGCGTTCTACTACAGCTGTCTTTAATCCTAATTGCGAGGCGCGGATCGCTGCTACATAGCCGCCTGTTCCTCCACCTAATATTACTACATCATAGTCCTTTGCCATAAACGAACCTCCTTACAGATAGGAGAAGGAGAAGCCATGCTCCCCTTCTCATTACTTTCACCTACATGTCACGTATTTATCTGCCATTTAAAATGTTTTTTTCATTTTTCAAAAACTGGCTGCGTGATTTTGCTACCCGGGCG
The DNA here is from genome assembly GCA_002359075.1 of Planococcaceae bacterium UBA3378. GTDB lineage: Bacteria > Bacillota > Bacilli > Bacillales_A > Planococcaceae > Lysinibacillus_B. The sequence continues at coordinate 20,301 of DEQA01000305.1, read as the reverse complement.
ATACGCTGCTCCGCTAAGCGGTTGGCTGCCGCATACGTCGGAATATCCTCTTCTTTGGAAATCGCAAAGATTTTTGTCAGGCTGTCGTAAATTGTTTCCACCCGCTTCATCGCACGATCATGGTTATAGCCGTATAGTTCGTCCGCTACGTTAATAACACCGCCGGCATTAATCACATAATCAGGTGCATATAAAATTCCTTTTTCATGCAATATTTGGCCATGCCGTGATTCCTGAAGCTGGTTGTTTGCAGATCCTGCAATTACTTTAGCTTTTAATTGGGGAATTGTCTCATCATTAATAATAGCGCCTAATGCACATGGTGCAAAAATATCTGCTTCCTGCTTATAAATTTCATCAGGTGCAACAGCTGTGGCACCGAAGTTTTCCACTACCCGATCAACCGCTTTTTCGTTGATATCTGTTACGATTAACTGTGCTCCGTCTTTATGGAGGTATTCACATAATGTGTACGCTACGTTTCCTAATCCTTGAACCGCTATCTTTTTCCCTTTCAGGCTTTCTTCCCCAAATGCTTCCTTTGCTGCAGCCTTCATTCCTAAATACACACCATATGCTGTAATAGGAGAAGGGTTGCCTGAAGAACCGAATGCCGGCGAAATACCTGTTACAAAATTTGTCTCTTCATGAATTATATCCATATCGGAAACTGTTGTCCCGACATCTTCAGCCGTAATATAGCGGCCATTCAATCCTTGAATGAACCGGCCTAATGCACGGAACATTTCTTCGTTCTTATCTTTGAACGGATCACCAATGATCACTGTTTTTCCGCCGCCGAGATTCAAACCGGCAGCCGCATTTTTATAAGTCATCCCTCTGGCAAGTCGCAGTGCATCCTCAATCGCCTGTTCCTCTGAAGCATAAGTCCACATACGGCATCCCCCTAAAGCCGGACCTAATGTAGTATCATGAATAGCGATTATTGCCTTTAACCCCGATTCTTTATCTTGGCACATGATAAGTTGTTCATAATCATATTTTTCCATGTATTTAAAAATCTCCATAACCTATATCCCCTTTCTCTTTTAAGAACGTTTTTTCTCTTAAAACTTGTTTTTTTCTACTAAAAGTGATCATTATATTTGACACACAATAATAATTCACCCTATAAATTTACAATACTTTCTATTTGAGTAGAACGCAACTAAAAAAACACGCCTCGCTTTTATTAAGAATATTCATACTTTTATAAAATATCTAACTATTAACTTTCCATGTTATTAGCAGGTGCATTCTTGACTTTCCAATGTGTCATTGTACAATAAGTATATGATTAGGAGGTTTCCTTATGGCTCGTATGGCAGCGTTTATCGTACTACTTATTCCCGGCTTGATGGCAGCTGCGGGCATTAAGTTCATGCGTGATACGTTATTTAGTAATTTGCTGTTTCCTTTCCCATGGCTTTGGCTCCAATTTATTGTTGGCATCATCTTTTTCCTTGCCGGATTTGGCTTTTTTGCAGGTTTTCTGCTTCACCGTGATCGTAAAAAGGGGAAAGTTGCTGCGCGGTGGCAAAAAAATCCCGTTACTGTTACAGAAGAACGTAAAGAGGTGTAACCGTCAAACTGGTTACACCTCTTTTTTCCGTTTCATCCTCTTTCCGGCAAGCCGGTCCGGGTAATCTGTAATCCACCCGACAACAATCGGATGTGGCCGTTGCAGGAAAGCTTCTTTTCCATCGATGGCATAAAAGCGCATCGGTTTTTTAGCTTCTTCGCAGATTTGCAGAAAACGCGGCTTATAATATCTTTTATGCGCATGCACCGCATCAATGTGCTGCATGGCCTCCAGAGCTGACCACTCAAATTTCCGCGTAATGATAATGGCCGTTTCCACCTGAGGACATGCCTTTTTCATCTTTTGCAGCAAGATATCATGAAAGGAAGATACATGACTTCCCTCAGGAAGGTTATAGTTGTTTAATAGCTGAATCAGCGGCTCTAGATTATCGATCAATGATTCTTTCAGCTCGATATTCAGCTTCACATTATGCTTAATTGCCCACTCAAGCACTTTTTCAAATGTCGGAATGTGTTTATTGCCGAAGAAGCGGAAAAAAGACCTTCTGCCAATTCTAAAATGATAGAGCTCTTCATCCGTGCATTCATGGATGAATTTATCGACTCCTGTCAGTCTTTTTAAGTTCAAATCGTGGTACACAAATACTGTACCATCTTTTGAGCATTGGACATCCAGCTCAATGCCGTCTGCATGTAAGGCAATAGCTTTTTCAAAAGCCTCCATACTATTTTCCAGTACATATGCAGAGGCACCTCGATGCGCGTATACCGGGATATTTATCATTATACATTCAACTCTCCAAACTCCAGTAGAAATTTGCCGTTTGTCTCTTTTGACAGAATAGAAGCCTTTCTGCCAATTTGGATAAACGTTCCAGGGTAAGCTGTTTTCGTTACGACAATTTCCTCTTTCCCTACATTTCGCAAATCATTCATCATCTGTTTAATTTCCTGATCAATATATGCAGCTTCCTCCTGCCGGTGCTGCAAATTTTGCTTTACCTGCTCTAAAGCAGCCAGCTGCTGTGAATTCAAACGGAGCTCATCCAGCCGGTAGACCTGAGCTTCAAGTTTCGTGATTTCTTTATACAAATCTTTTAAATAAGCAGCTTTCTCTTGAATATGTGCATATGCTTCTTCTTTATTCACGCTATTAACGATCAGCTCAGTACGCCTTTCCAGACGATTTCCAGCTATCGAAGTGAGAATTTCTTTTTTTGCTACTGCCTTTCCTCCGATAATCTTCCCTTTTCGTTCATCTACCAGAATGGAAGTGGCTTTTAAATTGGAACCGATTGCATAAAATCCAATACTTATACTCTCTCCTGCTGATAAATTGGCTTCATTCACATGCTTCACAAAAATATTGCCGCCTGCTTCTACACGTGTTTCCCCTAGGCCAAAAATCCCTCCTCGAATATAAATATCCCCCTCACTCGACTTGATCAGCTTTGCTCCCGAAACACCTTCCGGCCCTTCAATTGAAATATCTCCCTTGGCGATCACAGCATAGCCGGACTGAATCGTTCCGCGGATACTAATGGATCCGTCAAAATCTATATTACCTGTTTCTATTCCGACATCTCCGTTAATCGGAAGATGGTGATTGACAGAAATTTGTCCCTGAGTATGTTCAAGTACCCCACCGATACGTGACCGTAAGACTATTTTCCCCTCTTCTTCCACCTCATATGCCGATTTTCGGTCGTATTTCAAACTAGCATCCCTTCCAGGCGGTGCGGAAATGTTCTCTCCATAAATCGTCATGCCATCAATACCTGGCTGAGGCGGGATTTTTTCGCCTAGCCAAGTTCCTTCTTGAATTTCATGAATAAAGTTCATATCATAATAGTCTGCTTTTCCATCTTCACGAATAACGGGTTTCCGTTCCGGAACTTCTAAATAAGTAATTTGTGCATCTGCTCCCTTTATAGGAGGCGTACCTTGGGCAATTAATATTGCCTTTGCCGGGATCAGCTTATCTGTATGTAGGGGTAAAATACCATGAATAATTCGTTTGTCCTGTAATAGCTTGTTTACTTCACTAGCCAATTCGTCCTTGTGAGAGCGGATATATTCTACTGTTTCATTAATAAAGAGAGAGGCTGTCATTTTATCTGGGGAAACTTCAATTTCAATCTGTGGAAGCCACTGTCCAACTACTACCGGGTCACTACCTGCCTTCGTTAGGTTATTTTTTAAAAGCGCAAAATTTGTTAATTTTATACGAGGAAAATTACGTAGAATGCCGTCAAATTCCTTAAGAGGGAATCCTGATTGAGCAGTCAATAAGTATATTTTTTCATTTTTTTCAGTAATTTCGAAATAGTCATTTTTATATATGTGCACAAGAATCCTCCTTTCCCTTATAGAGTAGTATATACAAACAAAAAAGGTTTGTTTAGAAATAAACTACAATTTTCTGAACATATTGCTTTTTCCTTATTTATTCCCTTTCTTTTTTAAACCTTTCGACGTACTAAAAAACATTTTCATTTGCTAAAAATTTTCTTCAAGTACAAAAGTAATAGACTTTTTCATGACTACCCAAAAATAATTTCCGCTAAAATCAAAAAGAGCGCTCCACTGAAAGCGGGCGCTAAAATGTTTATATCAGCAATTTGACATAAACAATATAAAGAAAGGAGGTAAAACATATCAAGATAGCTTGCTATTCTACATTTACCCCCTGTTACATATATTAAACCTATTTGGATCTTTCATATTATTGGTGTTCTATTATCGTAATTTCTCGTTTTAAGTCTTGCACGGTGGTAATATCCAACATCGCTGCTTTACAATATCGTAAATACATGATAATTTGCTCCGTAATTTCATCCGCTACAAGACCTTGACAATCCACTTCATCTTGTACGATGCGCTGGATATTGGTGAAAGTTCGAATATCCATTTTATGATGCTTTGCCAAATCAAATGCACGTAATAAGCCGCCTGTATTCAATCCAATCCCTCCTAGAGAAGTGTCCAAGATGAAACAAGAATTATGCACGAATCACTTTAATATGTTTTTAACCAGATCCCCACGCTGTTAAACTATTGAGTTCAGCTCGCCACCATCTCAATCCGGATCTTGTCCGCAATCATCGCGATGAATTCACTATTTGTCGGTTTCGACTTCATATGATGCACCGTATAGCCGAACATTTCGGAAATGGTCTCATAGCTGCCTCGATTCCATGCTACTTCAATTGCATGACGGATCGCGCGCTCTACACGAGAAGGTGTTGTACTGAATTTTTTGGCTATTTCAGGATATAAAATTTTCGTCACGGAGCCCAGTAATTCGATATCATAATACACCATTTGAATGGCTTCCCGCAGATAGGAATAGCCTTTAATATGAGCAGGCACTCCGATTTCTTTTATAATGGCTGTAATTGTCGTATCAAGCTGCCGCTGATCCATCTTCTGGTTTTGTACGGGCTGCAGAATGCTTTTTCTTTTCGGCCCTTCCATTTTAGCTCCCGTAACATGCAGGATTTTCTGTACGAGCTGTTCAAATTCGAATGGCTTTAGCATAAAGTAAGAGGCGCCATAATTTACGGCCATCTTCATTACATCGTCTTGTCCAAAAGCAGTGAGCATAATAACAGGGATATCTGCTAATTGATCATCGTTATACATAGCTTCCAATACGCCCATTCCGTCAAGATGCGGCATAATGATATCCAACAGTAGAACATCCGGCTGATACTGTTCTAACATTTTAATACAAACTTTACCATTTGACGCTGTGAAAATTACCTCAATCGCCTCATGGTTGTCAAAATAAGACTCCATCATTTTCACAAGATCACGATTATCATCAGCAATTGCAACTTTAATTTTTGCCATTCTTTTTCCCCCTATTTACAATTTCCCCTGAAATTTATGCCTACTGACACAATTCTGCTATTTCGACAGTTCAGAAAAAAAACCCTTTAAAAATTTTAAAATGATTAAGTAGTCATACAAAAAGCGGCTTTTTCGACAGCAGCTTATTTTTTTTTCGATTTGTCGATTTTTCATTACTCTTATTTTAATAAAAAAATGAAAAATTGACTACACTTACTAAAAAGTGTAGTCAATTAATCATCATTCAGGAGATTTTTTTATCATTTCTACAATGGTGATGGCTGCTCCTTTTGTCGGTTCCTCAACAAACATATGCGTTACGGCGCCGACAAATTGCTCATCCTGTATAATAGGACTACCGCTCATTCCTTGTATAATGCCGCCGGTTTTCTCTAACAGCCGTTTATCTGTCACGATAAACTGGAATGTTTCTTCTGTTACTTTGTGGATCGTAATATCGAATTTTTCAATGGTATTACCTTCAATTGAAGTAATCATTTGCGCTGGGCCTGTCTTTATTTGTTTCCCATGTATAATTTCTAGCGGAGGATACAAACTTGGTTGTAGAGGTTGTTGCCATTTGCCAAAAATGCCGTACACTTCATTTTCCAAAATGCTGCCTACCTGAGCTTCATGCCGCTCGCTACTCGAGATCTTATAACCAGGCTCTCCAGGGCGGCTTTTTTTGATTTGTGAGATGCTGGCGAGATATAGCGACCCTTTCATCACTTTTGGCTTTATATCGAGTGAATGGTCGATGATTTGATGGCCGAGTGCCCCATATTCCATATCATCAGGGTCTATATATGTTAACGTACCGATGCCATCTGTTTCATTTTTAATGAAGCTCGTCAAATGTTGCATTTCTGAACCGCTAATCTGAATCGTATGCTCTTTTCCACCCCGTTTCACAAGCAGCTTTGCGTCCTTAGACGGCGGATCTTCTTCAGGCAGTTCACGTACTTCCTGACCATCTATTTTCAATATTTGATCTCTTTTCCGGAGCCACTCACCGCTGTCTAAAAGAACATCATTCAGCACATAATAATGGGGCATTTCTAATTGAACATTTATGGTATTACCCATCGGGATGAGCTTTTTCGCTTCGATCGGGATAGCAAATGTGAAAACCGTCAGCCAAATAAATGCTACAGAATAGATGAGCTTCTTCTTCATACGCCACCTCCTTTTTTCTTTATGATGTTGCACTTTTAATCGTTTATGAACGGAAAAAAAAGGACGTGTCCAAAGACACATCCTGAATTACTTATTGGATTTCCATTTTGCGCTGCCTTGCCATTTCAATCAGCTCAGAAGCGTGCTGTAGCGTTAAATCGGTAATTTCCGCTCCGCTCATCATCCGGCTCAGCTCTTCAATACGCTCATTCCCCTCGATTTCCGTAATGGTCGTAAACGTACGGTCATCCTCCACTTGTTTTTTTATATAATAATGATGATCCGCCATTGCGGCTACTTGTGGAAGATGCGAAATACATAAAACCTGGGAATTTACCGAGATATCCGAAATTTTTTCAGCAATCGCCTGTGCCACCCTGCCGCTGACACCTGTATCCACCTCATCAAAAATTATAGAAGTAATGCCTGTCGAAGAAGAGAAAATTGTTTTTAGTGCGAGCATAATTCGAGATAATTCCCCACCAGATGCAATTTTCGGAAGCGATTTTGGCGGTTCTCCGACATTTGTCGAAATATAAAATGCCACATTATCCTTTCCACTTGCATCAAATTGCTCCAGTGTCTCAAACTTCACAATAAATTGTGCTTTTTCCATATGGAGCACACGCAGCTCATTCATGATGGCGTCACTCAGCTTTTGGGCATTTTCTTTCCGAATAGATGAAAGCTCATCGGCAAGAACCGTTAACTGCCCTTCCATTTCGTGCAACTGCTTTTCGCTTTGCTGAATCGTTTCATCCCGGTTAATAAGCTGCATCAGTTCTTCTTCAATTTTTGCCTGATACACCAATATCTCTTCTACTGTCGTTCCGTATTTACGCTTCATTGCTTGATATTGTGCCAGACGCTGTTCTACTTCATTCATCCGCTCCGGATCAAACTCCAGGTCGTCCAGAATATGTTTGATTTGATAAGCAGCATCCTGCAAAGCATAAAAGCTTGAAGCTACTGCTTCTGAAGTCTCTTTAAAATTTGTGTCAAGGTCATCGATATCTTCTAATGCATTCATCGCATTACCAATATAATCCAGACCTTTTGACTCTCCGGAGATCGCTTCATACGCGAGATTAGCACGTTCAAAAATTTTATGGAAATTCATAAGACGCCAGCGCTCTTCCAACAACCGCTCTTCCTCATCCAGTTGAAGTGCGGCTTCCTCCAATTCATTAATTTGAAATTGGTAAAGATCAATGCGCTGTGCTGTACGCTGCTCATCGAGATTTAAAGCTTGTACTTCTCTTTTCAGTGCCCGATAGGAATTATAAAGCTGGCTGTATCTTTCTTGAACGTCTTTTAATTCCTCGTAAGCAAAATAATCAAGTAAATGAATATGGTGCTTTTCATCCATCAATTCCTGATTTTCATGCTGCCCATGGATATCTATGAGGCTTCCTCCGATATCGCGCAGCACGGATAACGGCACAAGCTTGCCATTGATGCGGCATACACTTTTACCATTATCATTTAAATCCCTTCGCAGAATAATGGTTCCTTCTTCTGCTTCTAGTCCTGCTTCCTCAAGTTTGGCATAAATCGGATGATCATCATGCGCTATTTGAAACAGGCCGCCTAATTCCGCTTTTCTTGCACCATGACGGATAAATTCCTGTGATCCTCGTCCACCTGCCAGTAAGTGAACTGCATCGATAATGATCGATTTCCCTGCACCTGTTTCTCCCGTTAATACTGTTAAACCATCTGAGAAGCTGACCGTTAAGTCATCTATAATGGCAAAGTTTCGAATACTCAGCTCTCTTAACAATAATTTCCACCTCGAATTAAAGCATATCTAATAATCGATTTTTAATCTCTTCCCTATCATTTTCGGTACGACACATAATCAGGATTGTATCGTCACCTGAAATTGTCCCCAAAATTTCATTCCAATCCAGATGATCCAGCAGTACTGCAATGGCATTTGCATTTCCCGGCAGCGCTTTCATTACTAAAAAATGCGATGCACCATCTATCGAGACAAATGCATCCGCTAATGCTCGATGCAGCTTTTGGATTGGATTAAACCGCTGATCGGCAGGTAAACTATATTTATAACGTCCATCCGGAAGAGGCACTTTCACTAAGTGTAATTCTTTAATGTCTCTTGATACTGTTGCCTGTGTGACATTATAACCGGCTTTTTTCAATTGCTCGACTAAATCATCCTGTGTCTCTATTTCGTTATTTGTAATAATATCACGAATTCGAATGTGGCGTTGACCTTTATTCATATATTCACCTCATAAATTTATTGATTGTATTTTTACACTAACATTTGCATAAAAAAATTACAAGAAAAATTGGAAATGAACCACTCAGGTCCCTTCATTACTAATCATTCAGCTTTTTATACAAATTGAAAAGGCAAAATCTTATGTATAAGATTTTGCCTTTTATTATCTTTATATCTTTGTTTTTTCTCGATCAAGCTAGAATAGTTCCTGCTTTGAACTACTGCGGCATTATTTCACGAAAGACACGGTCATTTCAACTGTGCGTGCGCTTCAGCTACCACGCCTGCAAAATCCGTAAACGGCGCCGGTAACTCGCCTTCTTGCGGATTTTTTAAGTGAAAAAGAAATTCAATATTTCCTTCTCCACCGGTAATCGGGGAGTACGAGGCATTCACTACGACAAACCCTGTCTTTGTCGCCATGTCAGCCGTTTCTTCCAGTACAGCTAAATGAATTTTAGGATCACGTACGATCCCTTTCTTTCCGACATTTTCCTTGCCTGCTTCAAACTGGGGTTTGACAAGCGCCATAACATCCCCGCCCGGCATTAACACCGTTTTTAAAACGGGTAAAATGAGCGATAACGATATAAAGGAAACATCGATTGTTGCAAATTCCGGAAGACCCTCGGTTAAATCTTCCGGTTTCGTATAGCGGAAATTTGTTTTTTCCATTACTGTTACCCGATCATCGGAGCGAATCTTCCACGCAAGCTGATTGGAGCCGACATCCAGCGCGTAACAATGACGTGCCCCGTTTTGCAGGGCGCAGTCTGTAAAGCCGCCGGTAGAAGAGCCGATATCAAGCATAAGCTTTCCTTCTACATTCATATCAAAGATCTGCAATGCTTTCTCCAGTTTCAGACCTCCGCGGCTAACATATTTTAAATCTGATCCTTTTACTTGAAGCGGGGCATCAGCAGGGATTTTTTCGCCTGCCTTATCGATGCGTGTTTCATTTGAATATACTAACCCCGCCATGATAGAGCGCTTTGCTTTTTCACGCGTTTCATACAGCCCGCGCTCTACTAATAGAACGTCTACACGTTCTTTCGGTTGCTTTGTCATACTGTTCCTACCTGCTTTTGTAATAAAGCTTTTATTCGTCTAACGGTCTCTTCCGTTGTTAGATGTATTTCAGCAAGAAGCTGATCTACATTTCCGTGCTCAATAAATTGATCCGGGATTCCAATTCGGTCAATAGCTGTTTTGTAGTGGTGGTCTGCCGCAAATTCAAGGACAGCGCTTCCAAAGCCGCCTTGCAGAACAGCCTCCTCAATTGTCAAAATTGGCGCTCCCTTTTTCATCAATGCATGCAGCATATCTTCATCCATTGGTTTAATAAAGCGGGCATTCACTACCTCTATATCGACTCCCTGGCTCGCCAGTAACTCAGCAGCTTCAAGAGCCATCGGAATAGTTGTCCCGAATGTGAGAATTGTTGCATCTTTCCCCTGACGCAGCACTTCCCATGAACCGATTGGCAGCGGCTTCATTTCCACATCCATTTCCACACCTGACCCGTTACCGCGTGGATAGCGCATTGCAATTGGGCCATCATTGTATTCAAGCGCCGTTTTTACCATATGCTGCCCTTCATTTTCATCTTTTGGCATCATAAGGACCATATGTGGAATATGACGTAAAAACGCAATATCAAATACACCTTGATGTGTTTCACCGTCTGCACCGACAAGTCCTGCGCGGTCAATCCCGATAAAGACATTCAGGTTCGGACGGGCAATATCATGAAGCACCTGGTCATATGCCCGCTGCAAGAATGTAGAATAGATAGCCAAAAACGGTTTCATTTTTTGTGTAGCAAGACCCGCTGCCATTGTAGCAGCATGCTGCTCGGCAATGCCGACATCAAAGAACCGGTTTGGAAAATCCTTTTGAATCCCTTCCAGCTTTGAACCAACAGGCATCGCAGGGGTGATCGCCACGATACGTTCATCTTCCTTCATGCATTTTCGTACGGATTCAGCAACAAGGCTGCTCCAGGCTGGCCCTTTTACAGCGGATTTAACGAATTCGCCATTTTCCATTTTATATGGACCTGTACCATGCCAAGTACCGATTGTATCTTCTTCTGCCGGTTTATAGCCCTTGCCTTTTTTCGTAATGACATGGACAAGAACAGGACCTTTTACTTTTTTGGCATATTCTAACGTTTCTTCAAGCGCTTCGAAATCGTGTCCATCAATCGGACCAAGATATTTAAAGCCCATTTCCTCGAAAAATACACCGGATACAACGAGATATTTTAAACTATCTTTCACACGTTCTGCTGTTGAAGCCATTTTGTCCCCAAGCACCGGAATTTTAAGCATAAGACGCTCAAGCTCTTCTTTTGCCTTTGAATATTCCTTAGCTGTACGCAGCCGCCCCAATACGCCGTGAAGGGCTCCGACATTTGGAGCAATCGACATTTCATTGTCATTTAATATGACAATCATATTCGTCTTTTCATGACCAATATGGTTTAACGCTTCCAATGCCATACCGCCTGTTAATGCGCCGTCTCCAATAATAGGCACGACAAAATTCTTCTCTTTACGGATATCCCGCGCAGCCGCCATCCCCATTGCAGCTGACAATGAAGTGGAACTATGCCCTGTTTCCCACTCGTCGTGTTCACTTTCGACAAGTTTAGGGAATCCACACAATCCTTTAAATTGGCGCAATGTATCAAACTGACTCGCCCGACCTGTTAAAATTTTATGCACATAGGCTTGGTGCCCTACATCCCATAAAAGTTTATCAGTTGGACTATTAAACGCTTTATGCAAAGCGATTGTCAGCTCTACTACACCTAAATTCGGACCGATGTGACCTCCAGTGACAGAACATTTTTCAATTAGGAATGCACGGATTTCCTTTGCCAGTGCCTCTAACTGTTTGTTGTTCAAGCCCTTTAAAAAGGATGGACTAGAAATTTTGTTTAAATCCATCTCTACACACACCTTTTCATCTATTTATTCACCGTGTTTGCGATACTTATCATTATAACAGTGTTAAACGTGAGAATAAAACGTTATACTTTTTACTTGCTTCGGCGGACAATATACGTAGCAAACTCACGCAGCAGTTCACTATCCACAGAAAGGCGTTCTAAAGCGTCCACCGCTGCCTTATAATGCTCCTCCAGTTTGTTTTTTGCTCCCTCCAGCGTTAATAACGCCGGGTATGTGCTCTTATCACTGGCTACATCCTTACCGGCAGTTTTGCCTAACTGTTCACTCGTTCCCTCAATGTCTAAAATATCGTCTTGGATTTGGAAAGCAAGACCAATATGGTGTGCATATTCCACCAATGCTTCACGGTCTTCTTTTGCGGCATTCGATAAAACCGCGCCTGATTCGATACTGAAACGGAGTAAGGCACCCGTCTTATTTATATGGACGTTTTCAAGCTCTTCCAGGTTCAATTGGCGCTTTTCTCCTTCCATATCAAGCACCTGTCCGCCGACCATTCCTTCTGCTCCGGCTCCTTGACTTAGCATACGAATTAACTCTAAGCGCTGTTCGGAAGAAACTTCTTCCATTCGTGAAAGGATGCCGAAGCTAAGTGAATTAAGCGCATCTCCCGCCAGGACAGCCAAAGCTTCCCCGAACACTTTATGGTTCGTCGGTTTTCCGCGGCGCAGATCGTCATTATCCATACACGGTAAATCATCATGTATCAGGGAGTAAGTGTGGATCATTTCAACCGTTGCTCCTACAGTATACATCGCTTTTTGCTGCTGATCGAACATATCACAAACAGCTGCGACAAATAACGGACGTATACGCTTTCCGCCAGCTTCAAGTGAATAAAGCATGGCATCCTTTAAAGCTTGGGGTGCAGACACTTCTTTTACCAATCCATACATATGTGATTCAATAGCCCCAATATGCTCCTTCAAAAAATCCTGTAAGCGTCCACTCATAGTTATCCCTCACCCGTATTTGATGAAAATGGCTGTTTCGAACCATCCTCACCTACTATTGAAATAAGTTGCTGTTCCGCATTTGTAAGCTTTTCGTGGCAAAATTGCGAAAGCTCCATACCTTTTTTATATAAATCAATTGCCTCTTCAAGAGGTACGTCTCCCTGCTCTAATTTACGCACGATCTCTTCCAAATCTGTCATCGCTGCCGCAAATGATTGCTGTGACATCATCATTCCCCCTTCTTCTCTACTTCAAGTATTTTAGCCATTGCTGCACCGTCATGGAACGTTACCTCAATCACATCATCCGGAGACAGCTGTTCAACTGACTTTACTACCTGCCCATTTTTATAGGAGACATTAAATCCTTTATGCATAATTGTTAATGGATTTAATGCACTAAGTGTGCGGATTACACTATCAAACTGCCGCTTATTTTGCTGAATATTAGTAAAAGCCGCCCTTGTAAGCTGCTGAGACATAGTGTCCAATTGTCTTTTTGCATATGTTACCTGCTGCTGCGGTGACTGCATGCGAAGATGCGCCTGTAAACGTTCCAGGACATTCCGCTGCTTCATAAAATAAAGCGACGTACCGTTCTGCAGCTGTGTGTCCATTTGGGCAAGCTTTTCCGTAAATGGCCGGTACAGCCGATCCGGTCTGGCAAGCGGATATGCGTTTTGCAGCTTTGTCAAACGTGTCCGCTCAAAATGAAGCCTTGCAGTCATCATCTGATGCATTTGCGATTGGCCTTTCAGCACGCGCTGATAAAGCTCCTGGCGATTCGGAACCGCCATTTCTGCTGCTGCTGTAGGCGTCGGTGCCCGTAAGTCTGCCACAAAATCGGCAATGGTTGTATCTGTTTCATGGCCTACCGCACTGATAATGGGAATGCGGCTTTCAAAAATCGCACGAGCGACAATCTCTTCATTAAAAGCCCATAAATCTTCAATACT
>DEQA01000305.1:6027-6457 GCA_002359075.1 Planococcaceae bacterium UBA3378 | reverse complement strand
CCTGCGGATAACGACGTCCGATCGTTGTACAAATATCACGAATAGCTGCCCCTGTTGTCGCTGTCAAAACACCGATTGTTTGGGGATACAGCGGTATCGGCTGTTTAAAATTCGGATTGAAAAGCCCTTCTTTCTGTAAGCGTTCCTTCAATTGATTGAACGCAACAAATAAGCCGCCAATCCCGTCCGGCTCCATTGTCTGGGCGTACAATTGATATGTGCCGCCTACTTCATATACATTCACATCCCCACGTATGAAGACTTGCATGCCTTCTTCGGGACGGAACGATAACTTCGCCGCTTGATTGCGGAACATCGTCGCATTAATGCGCGCCCCGTCATCCTTCAATGTAAAATATATATGGCCGGATGTATGAATCTTGACGTTCGACAACTCGCCTTTCACATATACTTCACGAAGGTGCGGGTC
>DEQA01000305.1:0-6018 GCA_002359075.1 Planococcaceae bacterium UBA3378 | reverse complement strand
GCGTCAAATTTTCGTTTAATATATTTTGTCAGCGCTTTTACGGTCAAGTATGAAGACGACATATTTGCGCCCCCTTTACTTTTATGTATTTGCTAGTTTTGGTTGGATAGATGGTGTCAAAGCTGTATGCATGTCTTGCTGCAATCCTTTTTCTATTCTTCCCCAAAAGAAAAGGGTGTCTGTTTGGCATTTAGACACCCTTATCAATACTCCATCTATTTTACATGTTTTTTGCTGCTTTGTCCTGTTCCAACTTTTTTTCAGCAGCCTGGACAGTGTTTTCGAGCAGCATAGTGATTGTCATAGGACCGACACCGCCTGGAACGGGTGTAATATGTGACGCTACCTCAGCAACATCCGCAAAATCTACATCCCCGCATAATTTATTGTTTTCATCACGGTTGATTCCTACATCGATGACTACAGCTCCCGGCTTGATATGCTCTTTTGTAATAAAGTTGGCACGCCCCAGTGCAACAATTAAAATATCAGCCTGTTTTGTAAAAGAAGGCAAATCAGGTGTTTTGGAATGCGTATACGTTACTGTCGCATCCTTTTGAAGAAGAAGCTGTCCCATGGGTTTGCCGACAATATGGCTGCGTCCTACAATCACCGCGTGTTTTCCTGCTACTTCAATACCTGAATGCTCTAAAAGTTTCATGACACCAAACGGAGTACATGGCAAGTACGTATCTTGTCCCAACATCATCTTTCCAACACTTACCGGAGAAAAACCATCTACATCTTTTTCTGGAGAAATTGTTGCAATGACGGCATCTTCTTCAATATGCTTTGGCAGCGGCAGTTGTACAAGAATACCGTGAATATCTTCACGCTCATTTAAAACGCGAATTTGATCTAGTAAAGCTTCTTGTGTCACATCTTCCGGCAGTTTAATCAACTCCGAAAACATACCGATTGCTTCACATGATTTTTGTTTGTTCGCAACGTATGTTTTACTCGCCGGATTTTCCCCAACTAGAATCACTGCAAGGCCCGGAGTAATCCCCTGTTCTTTCAGTTTTTCTACCCGTTTCTCTACTGACTTACGAATTTCTTGACCAATTTCTTTACCGTTAATGATTGCACTTGACATGTTGTTACTCCTTCCAATGTTCACCGAATCGTTTTAGTGTGTAAATTTAGAAAGTACACCGTTTACAAACTTGCTTGATTTTTCATCCCCGTATACTTTACTAAGCTCGATTGCTTCGTTCAGTACAACACGTTCGGGCGCATCCTGCATATATAAAAGTTCGTAAACGGATAAGCGTAAAACAGTTCTTTCAATTTTGGGTAGACGGCTTAATGTCCAATTTTCCAGCTTTTCTTCCAGTGCTGCGTCGATTTGTTCTTTATGTTCAATTGTCCCGCGTACAAGCTGTTCAAAAAAGGCATTTGTCTGCTGCTCTTCTAGAACATGTTCAATTGCTTCATCGATTGAAAGCTCGGTGCTGTCTAATTGAAACAATACTTGCAGCGCCTTAGCGCGCGCGTCATGTCGTTTCATACATTAAATCTCCTTCTTGTTTACATTACTTTTTATGATAGCATATTTTCTGTTGTGGTACACTGCTACCATAAACTTTTCCTATGATTAACGTCTCATTTTAGCAAAAATCTTTCCTTTTAGACAAGTATGACCGATTGATCAATGATTAAAATTAAATAGCTGATAGGCTCTGTCACCTTTTACAGTGATGGATCATGCATTCGAATCGTCTTCATTTACTCCAATTGAAAAAATTTTTGCATATCTAAACAGAGGGGAAAGAATATGCTTTCCTTTTTCCATCTTTCACTCAATAGAAAAGGTTTCTATCCTTGAAAGGATAGAAACCTAGATTGCAGCTACTATGAAAGAAATTTGAAGCCGATTATTTCTGTCTTCTCTATAGATCTCAATTTTAAAAGAACAGAGACCACTAGATTATTTAAAAGCTTGAGCCGCTTTTACTGCTTTATGCCACCCGGCGAATAATGTTTCACGCTCTTCTTCAGTCATTCGCGGCTCAAATTTTTGTTTGAGCTGCCAGTTTTCCTGTACAGCATCTTTACTCGCCCAAAATCCTACCGCAAGGCCGGCAAGATAGGCAGCGCCAAGAGCAGTTGTTTCAGTAACTGTGGAAGGTTCTACAGGAACATTGAGGATATCTGCCTGAAACTGCATAAGGAATTCATTTTCAACAGCACCACCGTCTACGCGCAACGTTTTCATATCAATTCCCGAGTCAGATGTCATAGCCTCAAATACATCGCGTGTTTGGTAAGCTAAAGATTCTAAAGTTGCACGGACAAAATGCTCCTTGCTCGTGCCGCGGGTTAAACCGAAAACTGCGCCCCGGACATCGCTGTCCCAATATGGAGTTCCGAGTCCTACAAACGCCGGTACAACATACACACCATCTGTATTTTTTACTCGTATCGCGTAAGCTTCGCTATCGCTTGCTTTGCGGAACATTCTTAAGCCATCTCTGAGCCATTGGACAGCTGAGCCGGCAACGAAAATACTCCCTTCCAAAGCATAATGCACCTTGCCGTCTATTCCCCATGCAATGGTCGTAAGCAGACCATGTTCCGACTTTACCGCTTCTTCTCCTGTATTAAGCAGCATAAAGCAGCCTGTTCCATATGTGTTTTTTGCCATCCCTTTTTCAAAGCACGCTTGGCCGAAAAGAGCTGCCTGCTGGTCTCCTGCAATACCGGCAATCGGCACGGAATGACCGAAGAAATGCTTACCTACTACCGATCCGTACACTTCCGAGGATGGACGTACTTCAGGAAGCATAGAAGAAGGAATATTTAAAATCTCCAGTAGCTCTTCGTCCCATTTTAAATCATAAATATTGTACATCAGCGTTCTTGATGCATTTGAATAATCGGTTACATGCACCGCACCATCCGTCAGCTTCCAAATAATCCACGTATCGATTGTGCCGAAAAGAAGCTCCCCTTTTTCAGCTCTTTCACGGACCCCTTCGACATTATCCAGTATCCACTTTACCTTCGTTCCGGAAAAATAGGCATCTATCAATAGCCCCGTCTTATTGCGAAACAGCTCCTCGTATCCTTCCTGCTTAAGCTGTTCACAAATACCCACTGTTTGCCGTGATTGCCAAACAATTGCATTATAAACAGGTTCGCCGGTATTTTTATCCCATACGACAGTTGTTTCACGCTGGTTAGTAATACCGATCCCTTCAATTTGCTCAGCAGCAATATTATTTTTAGATAATATTTGAGCGATGACGGATAAAATGGAACTCCAAATTTCTACAGGGTTATGCTCAACCCAACCTGACTTTGGAAAACGCTGTTTAAACTCCTGCTGGGCCACATGGACAGGATTTCCCATTTCATCAAATAAAATTGCACGGCTGCTTGTCGTTCCTTGATCAAGCGCCATAATATATTTCTTCATACATGTTCCCCTACCTTCTTCTTTGACATAGATACCTGTGCAGCAAAAAAGATTACCAGCACAATAATGAGACATATCCAAAATGTTATTGAATTTTCACCCCGGAAAAACTGCTTATAGAATAAAGCACCAAAAACCGCACCAAGAATCGGCCCTACAACTGGTACCCAGGCATAAGACCAATCAGAATCTCTCTTTCCGGGAATAGGAAGTAAAAAATGAGCAATACGGGGGCCAAGGTCACGGGCCGGATTAATCGCATAGCCTGTTGGACCACCGAGGCTCATACCGATTGCGATAATAAGTGTACCGACAATGATGGGGTTCAGCCCTTCGGTAAATTCGGTTGCACCAATTGCTAAAATCCCAAGCATAAAGGCAAACGTACCGATCAGCTCAGCAATCAGATTGGATAGAGGATGGCGGATTGCCGGAATTGTACTAAATACAGCAAGCTTTGAATCTGCATCCTCGGTTGCTCCCCAATGCGGTAAATACATAATATATACTAGTGCTGCACCAATGATGGCTCCAATCATCTGCGCTAAAATATACATGGGAACATCCGCCCACGGAAAATCACCAATTACCGCAAGGCCGATTGTAAGTGCCGGATTCAGATGGGCATCACTTATATCACCGACTGCATAAACGGCCATTGCGACGGCCAGGCCCCATGCAATGGTGATGACACCCCAGCCGCCATTTTCCCCTTTAGAAAATCTTAGTACGCTACCCGCAACAACACCGCCCCCGAATAAGATAAGGATCATTGTTCCGATAATTTCTCCCAAAAATGCTGACATACATGGTCCTCCCCAGCTGTCGTCTTTTTTATACTTTTGCTTTTGCCAGTTCTTCTTCCAGCTCTTCTGTATATTTTATTTTTTCTTCTTCCTTCCAGCCGAAGACACGCTGCATCTCCTCTATGACCGCTTCTTTAAAAGTTTCCACTGTTGCGATATTAAAGAACAATGCGCCTGTTCGTCTCACAAAGAAGTCTTCCGGCTTTGCAATACTCTCATGATGAATACCATAAAGAAGCTCAGCATAAATCATACGCGGCAAAATTTTCGCTTCGTTCGTATAATTTAACACAGCATCAATATTCGTTCCATATAGTCTTGCAAGGCGTTCGCTTTCTTTCTCCGTCAGTCCGTGCTCCATACCTTTTTTTATGCTCTGCTGGACATATGTTTCAAAGTATTTTGAGCCGCTTAGGTCCCCTCCGGAAATCGGTATGTTTTTCGTTGTGCATGGTCGGTATGTTTTACCGTATTCCCCTTCAAGCTGTTTTACAATTAAATCGACAATTTTTTCAGCCATTTTACGGTATCCCGTCAATTTACCGCCTGCTATTGTAATAACACCAGCGGAAGATTGCCATATTTCATCCTTCCGGGATATTTCCGAAGGACCTTTTCCTTCTTCATGAATAAGCGGACGCACCCCTGCCCATGTAGATTCAATATGCTCCTGCGTCAAATTCGTAGTCGGGAACATATAGGCAACGGCCTTTAACAAGTAATCAATATCGGACTGTTCAGCCTTAACATCCTTTGGATTTCCTTCATGGAACGTATCCGTTGTACCGACATAGGCCTTTCCATCCCTAGGAATCGCAAATACCATCCGGCCATCTTCTGTATCAAAATAAATGGCTTGCTTTAACGGGAAGTCCGATTGATCAAAGACAATATGGACACCCTTTGATAAAATCAAATGCTTGCCGCTTACCTCTCCGTCCAATTTACGAACCTCATCCACCCAAGGACCTGCAGCATTGACTACTTTTCTTGCTTTGAATGTATGGCGTTTACCTGTAAGTATGTCCTCTCCTACCACTTCTTTAAAGGAAAGGTTATTTGTATTAATCTCCACTGCTTTCATGTAATTAAAAAGCACAGCTCCCCGTTCGTTCGCTGCCTTCATCACTTCAATTGTCAGACGGGCATCATCTGTCCGGTACTCCACATAGACGCCGCCGCCCAAAAGGCCGTCTTTCTTTACAAGCGGCTCTCTTTCCATCGTTTCTTCTTTCGAAAGCATAAAGCGGCGCTCGCCTTTTTTTACTCCCGCGAGCACATCATATACTTTTAAGCCGAGGGCAGTCGTAAATTTCCCGAAAGTGCCTCCTTTATGAAACGGAAGCAGCATCCATACAGGTGTCGTAACATGCGGGCCGTTTTCGTATACGATAGCCCGTTCTCTTCCCAGCTCTGCTACTTCTTTTATCTCGAATTGCTTTAAATAACGGAGTCCGCCATGTACAAGCTTTGTTGAGCGGCTGGAAGTCCCTTCCGCAAAATCCTGCATTTCTAATAATACTACGGATAAGCCACGTGCAGCTGCGTCAAGAGCAATACCTGCTCCTGTAATGCCTCCTCCAATAACAAGTAAATCAAATGTTTCATCAGTTGCCCGATCTATTTGTTCGTGACGATTCAATACTGAAAATTTCATCTGTCATCAATCCTTTCGGCAATTTCCATACATATTGTGCATTCCCTAATTACCTTAAACAAAACATCTTGCTTTTCAGTTTACCATGCTCATTTTGCCAAATAGAAATAATCGAGTAGGAGGGAGTGATTAAC
>DEQA01000263.1:1738-11556 GCA_002359075.1 Planococcaceae bacterium UBA3378 | reverse complement strand
CGGCAAACAGAAGTTTACCGCTTTTTAGTAGGAGAATGTCTGCCAAAGGAAAATATTCATATAAAAGATTTCAAATATTTGACGATAGAACAAAAGCAATACATTAATGAACTGTTTGAAGAAACGATTTTTCCTGTATTGACTCCGGTTGCGGTGGATGCCTACCGACCTTTTCCAACATTACTTGGCAAAACATTGAATCTGCTTATTAGATTAGAAAACAATCAGGATGATGGAGAAAGCCCGGACCGTGTGGCGATCGTACAGGTGCCTTCTGTATTGGACCGGTTTATTAAAGTGCCGTCAAACGAAGAGGGAGCGATATTTGTTTTGTTGGAAGACGTGATTACAAGCCATATTGACCGGCTGTTTTACGGTTATAAAGTGAAGTCCTCCCAGGCGTTCCGTTTGACGCGAAATGCGGATTTAACGATTCATGAGGAAGGGGCACAGGATCTGCTTTCCGAAATTGAAAAGGAACTGAAAAAAAGAAAATGGGGAGTCGGTTCACGCCTGGAAGTACGGGACGGTGAAATGAACGAAGAAGAACTCGCTTATTTGCTTGATGAATTTGAAATCAATGAATCGGATGTCTTTCGAATAGACGGCCCTCTCGATCTTACATTTATGTTTTCTTTTGTCAAGGCTATTTCCATAGGGCGCGAGCAGCTTGAATATGAAAGCTTTATTCCGCAGCCGCCGCTCGATTTAGCCTCAGATGAGGATATATTTGAAAAGGCATTAACCCAGGATTTGTTTTTCCATCATCCTTATGAATCATTCGTGCCCATTGTTGATTTCATTGCAGACGCAGCAAGGGATCCATCCGTACTGGCGATCAAGCAGACATTATACCGTGTAAGTGGAAATTCCCCAATCATTCAGGCGCTGAAGCAGGCAGCCGAGAATGGTAAGCAAGTGACGGTGCTGGTGGAGCTGAAGGCGCGTTTTGATGAGGAAAATAATGTCCACTGGGCAAAGCTATTAGAACAGGCCGGCTGTCTTGTGATTTATGGTATGAACAATTTAAAGACGCATTCTAAAATTACGTTAGTTGTCCGCCGCCGCCAAGGGAAAATTGAACGGTTTGTCCACCTTGGCACAGGAAATTATAATGATGCGACTGCTAAAATTTATACAGATATGGCCATCATTACTTCCAATAAGGAATTTGGCATCGACGCGACGAATTTCTTTAATTATTTAAGCGGCTATACGGAAAAACCGCAATACCATCACATTGTTGTAGCGCCGTTTGATATTAGGGATGAATTTATCCGACTGATCGATGAAGAAATCGCATGCCATAAAAAATACGGCAATGGTTTTATTCGCTTAAAGATGAATTCATTGACGGATAAAGATTTGATGATGAAGCTATATGAAGCATCGATCGCCGGTGTGAAAGTAGAAATGATTATACGGGGAATCTGCTGTTTACGGCCGGGCATTCCGGGCATCAGTGAAAATATTACGGTGACTTCCATCGTAGGACGGTTCCTGGAGCACTCCCGTATTTATTGGTTCCATCATAATGGGGAAAATAATATTTTTCTATCTTCGGCAGATATGATGACACGGAATATGATTAAACGGGTGGAGATTTTATTTCCTGTGTATTCGCTTGATAGTAAAAAACGAATTCAGCGTATTATGGAACTGCAGCTGCAGGACAATCAGAAAGCCCGTATACAGGATTCAAATGGGAAGTATCACTATAAAGAAGACCATAATAGCGACAAGAAAATCAATAGCCAGGAAATTTTCCTGCAGGAGGCAATCGGCGAGCCTATTGAGGAATAGAGACCGGCTGTGGAAGATGTATGGCCATTGCCAAGTTGTCGGCATAGAGAATGGAAGGCATTAGGATGATTGTTGGATGGGAGGATCCGGAGTGATAAGAATCATGGCAGAAGAGAGAGAGCAAGGTTTGCAGCAAATCATTCGACTAAATCCATTCGATGCTGTTGTAATGTTGAAAAAAGAAAAATGCCACTATACCGTCGAAGAGTTAAATGAAAGGGCCATCCGGTTGTTTGGCCGTGTTCCAGAGAAAATGGCCGACGCGGAAACAGTTTTCGGTAAAGCGGATTGGCAGGTGATCCATGCCTTTATTACAGAAGAAAACCGGATGGTCCAATACATACCTATTCAATCCGGAAAGTTGTATGCTTGTTATGCACAGGAATTGCCGGTAAATGATGAACGCTTGCTTTTTGTTGTGCTGCGGCCGATTGCTGCCCATAAAAAAGCAGCATATGAGGATGAATTAACGGGTTTATTGAACCGGCGTGCCCTGCAGGAACAATGGGAATTGCTGATGGAAGAAAAGAAGATGCTGCATACAGCGCTTCTTATCGTTAATCTGGATCGGTTCAAAAAATTTAATGAGTCATTAGGAAAGCCTATGGCAGACGGAATGATTGCTGTTATTAGCAGCTGGTTTAAAGGACTGCGCAGCGACCGGTGTGAGGTGTTCCGTTATAACGGTGATGAATTTGTTTTCACCTTCCATTATCAACAAAGAGAAGAAGTGGAACAGCTGGCGGCACATATATTGCAGCTGCTTAAAAGACCGATTGTTGTCGAGCAGCAGGATTATTATGTGACGGCTTCCATTGGAATTGCGATCAGCATTGCCGAGCAAAGCCCGCAATTAGACACAATGCTGCACCATGCAGACCAGGCATTGTTTCATGTGAAGAATCACGGGAGAAATCATTATAGCTTCTATCAAAAAGAGATGAACCAAGTGTTCCCGAATGAAGCGTTACTAGAAGCTCATTTACGGAGAGCAATCGAATTGGATGAGCTGTCGATCCACTTCCAGCCCCAGATTGATTTGCAGTCGAAAAGAAGCAATAGCTTTGAGGCATTGCTGCGCTGGCATAACCGAAAATTCGGCTTTGTTTCACCAGGCCAATTTATCCCGCTTGCAGAATCCTCGGGTCTCATTATAGAAATCGGTGACTGGGTGCTGGAAAAGGTCGGAGAGTATATGAAGGAATGGCGGGAGAAAGGATACCGTCCTGTTCGGATTGCTGTTAATATTTCACCGAAGCAATTTAGACAAGCTGACTTTGTGAGCAAGATTGAACAGCTGATCAAGCGCTATGAGCTGGACCCGGCTTTATTAGAGCTGGAAATTACGGAAAGCTCTATGGCGAACGTGGAGGATACTACAACGGCTCTGCAAAAGCTTAAACAAATCGGTGTTTATGTATCGGTAGATGACTTTGGGACCGGCTATTCCTCGCTGAGCTATTTAAAAACGTACCCAATCGATATTATTAAAATTGATCAATCGTTTATTGCCGACATCAAAAAGGATAAGAAAAACGAAGCGATTATCGAAGCGATTATTTCCCTCTCTCACAGCCTTGGGTTAGAAGTGATTGCAGAAGGAGTGGAGCGGGAAGACCAAGAGAAATTTTTAAGCAGTCTGCAATGTAAAAAAGTACAGGGATATCTTTATGATAAGCCGCTGCCGGTTGAAAAAATGATTACCCAATACTTAATGCACTAACAGAGGAACGATCCTTTGGGAACATAACCTTTTGGGAAACAAGGAAAATTCCATGAAAACTTGAGTCATAGTAAAAACAGAAAACTGTTTTGCTGTGGCTTTTTTTGATTCCGCATAAATAAATAGCAGGACAGTAATACTAAAGAGAAACGAAAGGGGAAGATTCGATGACTGCTATATGGTGGGGAGCGTGCATTGTTATTGCTGTTTTATGTGGAATTGCGGCTTATTCCACAGTAGCTGTGGCAAAACATATTGGCCAGCGTGATTCAGAGCATGACACAATCAGTCAGACAGTTGCGCGTCATCCGTTTTTACTGAACCCTATTATTATGATGTACTTTGTCGTCGGTATATTCATGGCCATTGTCATTTTCTATTACGCAGTGTCGAGTAGGTAAAAGAGAAATATAGGGATACTACGGGACAGGATAACTATAACCCGCAGTGTCCCGGTTCCTTTCAGCAAGTTGGATTTTCCGGCGGATTTCCTTGACATTTCCAGGGATGACACCGTTGTTTTTTGTATGAAAAATAAAAGGAAAATTTTATGAATTTCAGGGCTTCTATGCATAGGCACTCTAAAAGCAAGTGTGATATGATGAATATGAGTGTACTATCCTGTTCGATTTTGGGCAGTAAAGGAGTAGAATGACATGCTTTCAATAAACAACAAAGAGTTATTGGATATACCTATCAAAGACTTTATTATTTCATCTGAGAAGGTTGCCCATGTTCAAATTGGGAATAACGCGGAACATGCATTGCTTGTCTTGACACGTACAGGATATTCAGCCATTCCTGTATTAGATATGAAATACCGCCTGCAGGGACTACTCAGCAGCAAAATGATTACAGAAGCTATTTTAGGATTAGAGCGGATTGAATATGACCGTCTCCCCGATATAAAAGTAGACGATATTATGCAAACGGAAGTCGCGTATTTAAAAGTGACCGATACATTTAAGCGCGCTCTGGACCTTGTCATTAACCATGCGTTCCTTTGTGTAATAGACGAAGAGGGAACCTTTGCTGGTATTATGACCCGCCGTGTGATTTTAAAACAATTAAAAAAGTATATTTACCAAAGTGAAGGATAAAAAGGGTCGGCAAAATCCGTAAAGGGTTTTGTCGACTTTTCACTTCTTAGAACAGAAGTTTTCTATTTTTAGAGAGTATGGCACAAATGAGATTGAGCCATAATGGATGAATAAAGAGGAGGAGATGAAATGACAGCAACAGAAGCAGAAATCATCAAGGTGCTTGCTGAAGAAAGGAATATGCGGAAGGCGGCAGAACGGCTGTTTTTAACACAGCCGGCCCTATCCCAGCGCCTGCAGTCGATTGAAAAGGAATGGGAGACGCAGCTGTTTTTACGTTCCCAAAGAGGGCTCACCCCAACACCCGCCGGAGAACTTGTCATTCAGTATGCGATTGAGCAAATTGCCAGAAGGGAGGAAGTGTTTGAAACAATCCAAGCATTCAACTCCAAGGTGCACGGAACACTTAAAATAGCCTGTGCATCTATTGTAGGGCTAAACTGGCTGCCGAAAGTTCTAAAGGATTTTGTGACATTGTATCCGGATACAAAAATCTCCCTTATGACAGGCTGGAGCTCTGAGATTGTAAAAGCCTTGTACGAAGGGGAAGCACATATCGGCATCGTACGAGGACAGGCAGATTGGAAAGGAAAGAAAATCCATTTATTCAGGGATATGATGTACCTGGTCGATAAGGAGATCAAAGCATTAGAGGATTTGCATACAACAGACCGCCCCTTCATCCAATTTAAAAGTGATTCGGATTATTACCAGGAAATTCTTCAATGGTGGCAGCGGCATTTCAATCAAAATCCGCGTCATCAAATCATCGTTGACCAAATTGAGACGTGTAAGCAAATGGCACTGAATGGGATCGGCTTTGCTATTTTGCCTTCCATTACGTTGAACGGCTCGGAGGATGTAAATAAAATACCTCTCCTTCATTCGGAGAACGATATGGGACTGACACGCGATACATGGCTGATTGGCTATGACTCTGCATTCGAACTGCGGCAGGTAAATGCGTTCGTTGATATTGTGCAGGACCACGCCCGCTGCTTATATGAATACAAAAATTAATAGGTGATATTTAACAGAATTTCTAGTACAATCATAACACGTTAGTTATTCTTACATAGAGAGAGGTTACAATAGGATGAGCGAAAAATTGAATGCACAGGAGATTATTGAGTTTATTTCCAACGCTAAAAAAGTAACACCGGTGAAAGTTTATGTAAAAGGGAACAATGCAGCGTCTTTATCATACGGCAAAGATACAAAAGTATTCGGCGAAGGCAACAGTGCCATTGTATTTGGCGAGTGGAGCGAAATCGAGGCGGCACTGCAAAATCATGGTGAGAAAATTGAAGACTATGTAATTGAACATGACAGAAGAAATTCCGGTGTGCCGTTGCTGGATATGAAACATATAAACGCCCGTATCGAACCGGGTGCGATCATCCGTGACCAAGTGACAATTGGTGACCAGGCTGTCATTATGATGGGGGCTATTATTAATATCGGCGCAGAAATCGGTCCAAAAACAATGATCGATATGGGTGCTGTTCTTGGCGGACGTGCGACGGTTGGTGCTAACTGCCATATCGGCGCTGGGACAGTGCTCGCAGGGGTAATTGAGCCGCCAAGCGCGCAGCCGGTTATTATTGAAGACGATGTAGTAATCGGTGCCAATGCAGTCGTATTAGAAGGTGTACGTGTCGGAAAAGGTGCGGTCGTAGCGGCAGGCGCTATCGTTATTGAGGATGTAGCACCTTATACAGTAGTAGGGGGAGTTCCAGCGCGCGTATTAAAAGAGCTGGACGAAAAAACGAAGTCCAAAACAGAAGTAATTGATGCATTACGAAATATTTAAGAAGGTGACTGCATGCAATCATTGTTAGAAATCCGCCGGGCTCTGCATCAAATGCCGGAGCTCGGTTTTCAGGAAGTGAAAACACAGGCTTATATCCTGGCATTTTTGGCGGAATTGCCCCAGGATCATCTGACAGTCACGACTTGGCGTACAGGGGTTATTGTGTCCATTGCCGGTAAAAATCCGTCCAAAACAATCGGCTGGCGGACAGATATCGATGGACTGCCTGTAACAGAGGAAACAGGAGCTGCTTATGCGTCTACGCATGAAGGGCATATGCATGCGTGCGGCCATGATTGTCATATGACGGTTGCACTTGGCCTTGTCGCCGCCTTTGCCGCCAATCGTCCAAAGCAGAATGTGATTGTCTACTTCCAGCCTGCAGAGGAAGGTCCGGGAGGTGCAGAGCCGATGTTACAATGGCTGAAGGAAGAAAGACCAGACCTTTTATGTGATGAAATTTATGCATTACATATCGCACCGGAATATCCTGTAGGAACGGTAGCTACGCGTCCGGGATTATTATTTGCTAATACATCCGAACTTTTTATTGATTTAAAAGGAATCGGCGGGCATGCTGCTTACCCACATAAAACGCGGGATATGGCTGTAGCAGCAGCAAATCTCCTGATGCAGCTGCAGACGATTGTGAGCCGCAATGTCGATCCGATGAGCAGTGTCGTCATTACCGTTGGAAAGATGACAGCGGGGACAGTGCAGAATGTCATTGCTGAAAATGCACGCCTGGAAGGCACAATCCGCACGCTGAATGCAGCATCTATGCAGGAGGTAAAGCGCCGGATAGAGGCGATTTGTGCAGGGATAGAAGCTGCATTTGAATGTACGGTCTCCATTGACTACGGGTCCATGTATTATGAAGTGAATAATGACCCTGCCTGTGCAGAACGTCTATTAAGCTTTGCGAAGGGATATGAAGGAGCGGTGGACTATCGCTGTCCCGCTGCGATGACAGGGGAGGACTTCGGCTACTTTGTAAAAGAAATCCCCGGCGCCATGTTTTGGAGCGGTGCTAACTGCCCGTACGGACTGCATCATTCAAAAATGAATCCCGATGAAGAGCTGTTGGCGTTTAACACAGGTTTTGTCGAAGCATTCATCAGAAGTTTATAAAAATAGGCAGGTAAAGCTTTTGCTGCTTTGCCCACCATATAAAAAAGGCTGACCGGAAAAATGTTCCCGATCAGCCTTTTTATGCCAGTTAAGAGGCACGCAATAAATAAGAAGCTTTCTTTGTCGCCCATGTAAAAGCAAGGACAAAACAGCCGGCTAATACAATGGATCCTAAAATATAAGGAGAAGTAATCTTCCATTCAAAAAGCATACCGGCTAGGGCCGGTCCAAACATATTCCCCAGACTCATGTACGCAGTGTTCATCCCGGCAGCGAAGCCCTGCTCATTACCAGCTACTTTACTGATGAGCGTATTTACTGCTGGACGGATAAACGTTGTAGCAATAGTGAATAGTGTAGCAACGGCAAGAACAACGAAGAAGCCACTTACAAAAATGACAAGCAGCATCATGATAGATGCCAGTAATAGATTGACTAAAATGACCTTCATTTCCCCGAATTTCTTGAACAGCTTATTAATGACGAATATTTGAAGAACCACCCCTGCAAAGCCGCCGACTGTTAAAATAATGGAGATATCCAGCGGCGTATAGCCGAATTTATGATCCAGATAAAGTGATAACGTCGATTGGAAGTTCGAAATTCCGAAGCTGAACGTGAATA
This sequence comes from Planococcaceae bacterium UBA3378, assembly GCA_002359075.1. Taxonomy (GTDB): domain Bacteria; phylum Bacillota; class Bacilli; order Bacillales_A; family Planococcaceae; genus Lysinibacillus_B. Next base: position 3,362 of record DEQA01000263.1, on the reverse strand, counting down.
CTACAATTAAAAATATGAAGTAGGATGCTTTTGTCGATTTAACCAATTGTCTTAACAGATTTTCTCTTGGTGGTCTCGCTACAACATTCACTTCTTTAATATTTGGTAGGATCAACCACGACAAAACAGCCGCAAGTAACGCAGCACTACCGGCTACATAAAAAGGGAAATGCAAATTGATGGCTGATAAACCACCACCGAGCCCCGGGCCGATAGTAAAGCCCAAACTAATGGCAGCCCCCAGCATGCCCATTCCTTTGCCGCGTTCTTCCATTGTCGTGATATCAGCAACAAAGGCCATGATTGGCGGTATGACGAAGGCAGCTCCTGCACCGCTTAAAAAGCGGGCAATAAATAATACCCATACGGCATCGGCAAGGCCGAATAAAATTTGGGAAAAGCCGTAGACGATGAGCCCGCCGATGATAAACATTTTTCTGCCGTGGCGGTCGGATAGCTCCCCGGAGATCGGAGAAAGTAAAAATTGTGCTAATGCAAAGCCTGCAATCAGGAATCCGAGGACTTGTCCGCCTACACCAAATATTTGTAAATATGCCGGCATAACCGGGACGATAATGCCGATCCCTCCCATTGTAATGAAAAGGTTGAACATTAGTATATAGAGAGCGACATTGTTAGTACCTTTGGCCATGTGGCACCGCCTTTCTTCTAAAATATTTCGATTTTTGAAATGTTAATACACATAGTCTAGTCTAACATAATGATGTATAGGTGTCTCTACTGTAAAACTCAGTAAAAAGACAGGAAAACGCACAGCTGACCGCTGTGCGTACTTTACCTAGTTTAAGTTCATTTTAAACTCAAGGAAATGCTCATTATATTTCCCTAGCCATGTAAGACCTAAATTTTCGTACACTTCAAGATGCTCACGAAGTTCCATATCCGGATAGAAGCGTTCGTCGCTGATGACTTCCTCATCCATCAGCTTCCATGCGGCAGCATTTGGTGTCGAATACCCGACATAGTCGGCGTTTTTAGCCCCGTTTTCAGCTTCCAGCATGAAATTGATAAAGGCATGGGCGCCTTCGATGTTTTTAGATGTCTTTGGAATGACAAAGTTGTCAAACCACAGATTAGACCCTTCTTCCGGTACCGCAAAATCGAGTTCTTCATTTTCCGACATCATATCGGCTGCCTGTCCGGACCATGTAAGCGCAACTGTCGCCTCATTATGAATCATCAGCGGTGTAATTTCATCACCAATAATGGCCTTCACATTTGGTGTCAGCTCGATCAGCTTATCTGTTGCTTTCCGAAGTGCAGCATCATCTTTAATATTTAAAGAGTAGCCAAGTGTATTCAGCCCCATACCAATGACTTCACGTGCACCATCCACTAAAAATACCTTGTTTTTTAAACGATCATCCCATAAATCCTGCCATGACTTGAAAGTTAGGTCCTCGGGTACCATCTTTGGATTATAGACAATCCCGACTGTTCCCCAGAAATAAGGAACAGAGTACTTATTCTTTGGATCAAACGGCAGGTCTAAAAAGTACGGGTCAATATTTTTCAAATTCGGAAGCAGGGAATGATCCAGTTCGATCAGCATATCGTCTTCGATCATCGTTTCAATCATATATTCGGAAGGAACAGCGATATC
>DEQA01000263.1:0-1658 GCA_002359075.1 Planococcaceae bacterium UBA3378 | reverse complement strand
TGGATGCCTGTTTCCTCTTCAAATGCATCGATTAAATCCGGGTCGATATACTCGCCCCAGTTATAGATTGTCAGTGTATCCTTACTGCCTTTGGAACCGGCAGATTTCAACGACTCTGAAGCAAAGAATAAGAGGAGACAGACAACGATAATGGCAATGGAAGCCTGTGCTAATTGTTTCATTTAGATTCCCCCGTTTTTGACTTCGCACGATAGTTGACAAAATAGTAGCCAATAACAACAAGGACGGTCACTAAGAAGACAAGTCCGGAAATGGCGTTGATTGTTAATGTAATACCGGCCCGCGCCATAGAATAAATTTCAACCGAAAGGGTAGTAAAACCATTGCCTGTGACAAAAAATGTTACGGCAAAGTCATCAAGCGAATACGTAATGGCCATGAAGAAGCCGGCAAAAATACCAGGTGCAATGTAAGGCAGGATGACACGTGTCAGCACATCCCGCTTTGTCGCACCTAAATCGCGTGCTGCATCAATAAGAGATGTATTCATTTCCAGCAGCTTCGGCAATACCATCAGCACAACAATCGGCACACTAAAAGCGATATGGGATACAAGTACCGATGCAAAGCCAAGCTTCACTCCGATCATCGTAAAGAGGATGAGGAAGCTGGCACCAATTACTACATCCGGTGAAACAATAAGTACATTGTTTAATGAAAGGAACGTATTACGCAATTTTTTGTCCTTTATTGATATGATGCCAATTGCACCGAGCGTTCCAATGACGGTAGCAATCAATCCGGACAGCAGGGCGATCAGCACTGTATTAATGAGAATAACAAGCAGGCGTGTATCTTCAAACACCGCTTTATAATGCTCCAGTGTGAAAGACTCAAAGTGATTCATATTGCCGCCGCTGTTAAACGAGTAGAAAATTAAGTAAAAAATAGGCGCATATAAAACGATAAATACTAATAGTAAGTAAGCTTTAGAGGCGGTAGATAATTTATTCATTATACACGGCCTCCTTTCTTCTTTTGCCCTGTTACTAACATCGTCATCACCATGAACACAATTAGGAATACAGCGATTGTTGAACCCATACCCCAGTTTTGAGAGACAAGGAACTGTTGTTCAATGGCTGTACCGAGCGTAATGACCTGATTTCCCGCGATCAGTCGTGTGATCATGAAAAGGGACAGGGCAGGGATAAATGTTACTTGAATCCCGGACTTCACACCATCGATCGTTAATGGAAATACAATGCGGCGGAATGTCGTCCAGCTTGATGCCCCCAAATCACGGGCAGCAAATACAAGTGACGGGTTCAGCTTATCAAGCGAGTTGAAGATCGGTATGATCATAAACGGAATAAAGATATATACCGATACAAAAATAAAGCTGAAATCCGTAAATAAAATTTGCTGAGGATCAAGACCGAACGCCTCGATGAATGCATTGATTGGACCATACAGGCCAAAAATTCCAATGAATGCATAGGTTTTTAACAGCAGGTTAATCCAAGACGGAATAATAATCAGCATAAGCCATAGCTGTTTATGCTTTGTTTTTGTCAGTAAATAAGCAGTCGGGTACGCAATCAATAATGTAAAGAAAGTAATCAGAAATGCATACCAGAAGCTTGTAATAGTCATTTTTAAATAAACTGCGGAGAAAAAGTGTCGATAGTTCTCCA
>DEQA01000121.1 GCA_002359075.1 Planococcaceae bacterium UBA3378 | reverse complement strand
TAGGCAAGCGGCTGCGCGAAGATACCGAGCAGACAAGCAATGACAAGCAGTCCCCCTAATATCGTTTGTTTTATCATAACTTCATCCCCTAGCGGATTTTCTGCGCCAGTTCCTGCAGGCGTTTTTTCGCTTCTGCTTCATCAAAGGAGCTGTACCAGCGATAATCTTCTTCATCGAGGATACGGAAATGCTGGCTGAACAGATTTTGCTGCAGCCGGAAGATTCCTGCTTCCTCGATCTCACGCCACCATATCCGGCCGCCCATCGATTTTTGCTTTGGCAGCATAATTTCCTCGTGGGCAAGCGTTTCAACGATTTCAATCGGGTCGTCCCCAATGGTTGCCTGCAAAATCTCGCTTTGACGAAACAATGTACAAACCGCAATGACTGTCGTCCAACCCGCGAGAATGCGCTCCTTTTCAATTTCCACTAACGTCTTTTTCGAAATGCCGATGATCGATGCCATTTTTTCCTGCGAGTAGCCGCGCTCCACACGGATTAACCGCATCTTTCTCGAAATCAATTGGATGAATGTTTCCCTATCCAATACAATCAGCTCCTAACTAAATCGTTTCATTTAGTGTAATTTTACACTATCATTTATAAAATACAAAGAATAATCGCTAATAAATAGAAAAACCTTCTATCTAAAAATATGATAGAAGGCTACATTTTAGTTTCCATAATAAAAAGCTCAATAACTCGTTTAAACTCAAATTTATATGTATCCTGTTTTCTTTAGTAATTTCTCCGTTATCTCCTTTTGCTCACTTATGTTCGATTAACAGATGACAGTTTTCCCATCGCATTTAAGCCAACTGATGTCTCTTTTGCCGCTGAATAAAATGGACAATTGCCTGGTGGAATTCTTCCGGGTTTTCCACATAAGGGTGATGGGCACCTTGCAGTACCTGCACCTCCGCATTTGGAAAATGGAATAGTTTATAATGCTCTGGACCTACAGCATTATCATCAATGCCTGTAAGTACTAATACCGGCTTAGTGATGTATTGTGTAATTTCTGTAAAGTCCTCAAAATATTCCTCTGAGGAAAATACAGTGTACTGAAACTGCGGATCACTAGTGAGCCCTTCCTGATCGATGATATCCATCTTTTCCTTGTTTGCTAGATTTTTATATTGCAGTTTAAAATATAGATCCTTCTCCAGCAGCTCGGAAACCATTTCATAAAAAGTATCGATAAATGGCTGTTCAGTAATTGAGTCCTTTTCCTTCTGTCCTAACAGTTCTCTTCCTTTTTGCATCAGGTGCTCAAAGGAATGCCGCATGGAAAGCGTAACATTCAATAAGATGAGTCCTTTCGTTCTCTCGGGAAACCGATAGGCATAGTTGACTGCTAAAATCCCTCCGAACGAATGCCCCATCACATACCATTCCTCTATATGTAGAGACTCCCTTAATTCTTCCATGTCCGCTATTAACCGGTTTAACGAATAGTCCAAACTGTGTTCCGAACGGCCGCAGCCCCGCTGATCGAGATAAATCATTTCCAGGTTATTTTCCAATACATCCCCCGCATGATATTGGAAGGATCGGCTCCAGTAACCCGGTCCTCCGTGAAGAAATAGACAAGGCGCCCCCTTTCCCCCTCTTTCCACATACAGCTCGACACCATCACTTGTTTTATATTTCATCTGTACTTCCCCTTTATTTATTCTAAAATGAGACTTCTCCATATCCTTCCTTGTCCAACTGCTCTTGCAGGCGCTGCTGGAGCTTTTCGCTTGGGTCTGTGAAAGCCTCATACCAGGCAAAATCGCTGCCCAGTATTTGTTCTAAACTATCGATAATGAATATTATTTTTCGTATAGATGTATCAAATTTTTCCTGATCCTCCGTTGAAAGCATCCCGTCATTTTCATAATCCATTAAAAGCATATTGATATTTGAAAGAAGCAAATATACTTCTGACTCGCTACTATAAAGCTGCATCTCCGAATATCTTAGTATTCTATGTAAATTGTAGACGCTTCCAAATGTCTTAGGCTCAGTACTTAACTCAGTCAATGCCTCATAGTCTAATCTATTCAGCACTGTCGCTATATTCACTACATTAACATGATAGCCTCTGCCAATCTCCTTTTTCAGATCCTTCTGTGCCCCGTAATGAAAGGCATATAAAAAAGTAAGCAGCAAAGCCGCAAGTACCAGCTTGCCGATCAATCGTTTGTTCATGCCACTCCTCCTCCCTTAAGCTGTGTTACTTCTAAATGTAAACTATTTTCCATTTTTGTTCAAATCAGCTATTTATTAGAGGGTTCAGTGTTTTTAGCGTAGGGGTGGCGAAATTATATTCAAGTTTGGCGAAATACCGATTTGATTTGGCGAAATCATTGAGCTATTTGGCGAAATAGCCTTCCATCTTGGCGAAATTAAACGGGTAAAAACGGCTTCTTAAAAATCCATTAAAAGCCGTTCCTGTACGCGCGATTGAATTTTTTCGTTCGGTTCCATAAAGGCATAGTACCAATCGATCTCCGTACTAAGCAGGTCTTCAAAATCGTTGATGAGAAATTTTACTTTCCGAACGTTTGAATTGAATGCTGCCTGCTGTTCCTCTGTCAGCTCCCCCTTACTTTTATAAACCGATAATGAATCACGGATGTCCGAAAGAAGGGACCTGATCTCCGGCTGTCCTTTAAAGGATTGGAAATTTGTATACATCAGCATAAAATACAATTTATTCAAGCTTTCGTATGCCCTGTTTTCAGCTTTCATATCGTCTAATACTGCATATTCTAAGCCGTCAAAAGCGATCGATAGATTCACCATATTGACATAATAGGCACTGCCGATTTCCTTTTTCAGCTCCCGTTCTGCTTTATAATGATACGCCTGCAGGGCCAGAAGAGCTGCAAGTGCAACCAAGCCGAGACCAATCAATTGTTTTTTCACCTGTATTCCTCCCGCTTCATACATTTACTTTCATTAGTAGTTTATTTAGCAATGTTATTAAATAGAATGCTTTTTAAGTATTTCTAGCAAGCATACGAGAGTTGGCAAATATATTTACTTTATTGGCGAATAAAACCTGTAAATAGAAAGAAAAACCCCTGCTAATCAAGCAGGGGGTACTTCATCTATGTTCTACATTTGAGCAGATTTTCTACTAAAGGAAAGGCTAATATAAACTTTTTTCATTCGTCGTCTTCTTAAACACAACACCGCTATCAAGCGCAGCGAAGTGCTTCTTGCCGCATTTGATCTTCGCGAGCTCTGTTGGGCGGAGGTCTTCTGAAGCGGTACTGCCTTTTGTTTCAACGATAAAATACAGACGCTCCTGGCCGAATTTCTCCAGCAGAATGGCCCAGTCCGGATTGTATGGACCAAGAGGTGTTTTCACCTTGAACCATGAAGGCAGCTTGATGTAGCTTTTTACGTTTTCATCCTGCTCGCATTCCTTCACAAAGGTGCGCTCTACTTCGGAGTCGACAATGATATGCTCAAACGGCGAGCGGCCGCCCTTTACTTCGACGGTTTTGTCCTTATAGCTGACAAGCTCCTCA
>DEQA01000138.1 GCA_002359075.1 Planococcaceae bacterium UBA3378 | reverse complement strand
TTTTTCTTTTTTGTAGAGCAGTGGCGAAATAAATTTTACAAGGCTTTACAATATTTTACTTATTGTTAGAAGAGTCTAAATATTATACATCGAATTTTCAAATAGAAATAAAGTTTTTACACTCCCTTTACAAAACATCCATCGAACGTTAATAAATATCTTTTATTCTGTAAGTAGATTAAAAGTCATGGGGGTACCAGATGATGAAAAGTTGGATGCAACTAATTTTGCTGATGACGATAGTCGCATTGCTTGCTGGATGCGGTAAAGATAATAACGTACAGGAATCAGCGGCAGGCGCAACGATTGCTATTTCAGGTTCAACATCTGTTGGGCCATTAGCAGAGAAGCTTGCGATGAAATTTGAAGAGCAGGAAGAAGCGAATATTGAAGTCAACCAAATTGGTTCCTCGGCGGGTATTACGAATGCGATGACAGGTGTTTCAGAAATCGGTATGTCCAGCCGTGATTTAAAAGAAGAAGAAAAAGCGGAATTAGAAGAAGTAATTATTGCCTATGATGGGATCGTCGTTGTGACGCACCCGACAAATAAAGTAGACAATTTGACAATAGATCAGGTGAAGCAGATTTTTACTGGTGAAGTGACAAACTGGAAGGAGCTTGGCGGAGACGATATGGAAATCGTCGTTGTCTCGCGTGAGGACGGTTCGGGATCACGTGATGCATTCCAGGAAATTGTTGGTTACTCCTCGGGAGAACTGATTCCTAATGCGATCGTAGCAAGTGGAAACGGCAATATTAAAACAACGGTTGCAACAAATAAGCATGCAATAGGATTTATTTCTTTTGAATATATTGATGAGTCGATTTCAACAGTTGACATCAATGGTGTAGAAGCAACAGCAGAAAACGTACTGGCAAATGAATATAGCCTGTCTAGGCCATTCCTTTTTGTACATCGTGCGGGAGAGCTGACAAAAGCAGGCCAATCATTTATCGACTTTATCTTAAGCGATGAAGGGCAGGAGATTGTTGAATCATCCGGCGCTATCCGCGTTAACTAATTGGAGGAATTATCGTGACGATCGCAAACATGGAAAAGCATGAAGAAATGTCAAAGGCGAACAAGCGAAAGTATTTTCTTGAAAGCTTGTCGGCAAAAATCTTTTTAGGCTGTGCGCTGTTATCCGTATTAAGTTTGCTGCTCATTATTGGGTTTGTATTTTATAAAGGTTCAAATCCATTTATTGCAGAGGGTTACAGCTTCATTGATTTCATTTTCGGCTCTGAGTGGGTACCAAGTGAGGATAAGTTTGGTATTTTCCCGATGATTGTTGCCTCTCTTTTTGCAACTGGGGGAGCGTTGGTGCTTGGTGTACCGGTCGGGTTATTTACTGCGATTTTTCTCGCGGAAATTGCCCCGAAAACCGTAGCAAAGATTTTATCGCCGGCCATCCAGCTGCTGGCAGGCATTCCATCGGTTTTATATGGTGTATTCGGTCTGGCGGTCATCGTACCGTTTCTGCAAAATAACTTAGGACTTGCAAGGGGACAAAGCTTACTGGCCGTCATCATTGTACTAGCTATCATGATGCTGCCGACCATTGTCACGGTTGCTGAAACAGCGATCCGCGCTGTACCGAAAACATATCGCGAAGGTTCCATGGCATTAGGGGCTTCTCAGATCGGAACCATTTTCAAAGTTGTCGTGCCGGCAGCAAAATCCGGTATTATGGCAGCGATTGTACTCGGACTGGGCCGTGCTATCGGGGAAACGATGGCCGTTATTTTAGTAGCAGGTAACAGCTTGATCATCCCAACAAGTTTGACGGATTCGGTCCGTCCATTAACAACGAATATTGCGCTTGAGATGGGCTATGCCTTTGGAACGCATCAGGAAATGCTTTTTGCGACAGGTATTGTGTTATTCTCTTTCATTTTACTTTTAAATTTTGTATTAGCGAAAATTACGGCAAAAGGTGGGCACTAATGTGAGACAAGCAAAAGACAATCTGCTGCGAGGCCTGCTATGGCTATCAGCTTTTCTATCGGTAGCCGTCCTCGTCATCATTGTTGGCTATATTTTTTATAAAGGCATTTCGTATATAAGCTTTGATTTCATTTTCGGTGACTATTCGCCAACAGGTGATGGCGGTATTTGGCCGATGATTGTCACAACGCTTTACACGATTGGTATCTCGCTGTTAATCGCGACACCGATCGGCATTTTAGCAGCGGTATATTTACAGGAATACGCAAAGCAGGGTCGGCTGGTGAAAACAATCCGTTTTGCGACGGAAAGCTTAACAGGTATTCCATCGATTATTTACGGACTATTTGGTGCTGTGTTCTTTGTGACAACAATGAAGTTAGGCATGTCTATTATCTCTGCTTCTTTAACATTAACAATTATCGTCTTGCCGGTCATCATCCGGACGACGGAGGAGGCATTAAAAACAGTACCGCAGTCTTATCGGGAAGGGTCACTTGCACTTGGTACGACAAAGCTCCAAACATTGAGTAAAGTGATTTTGCCAAGTGCCATGCCGGGGATCCTATCGGGGATCATTTTATCGATCGGACGTATTGTCGGTGAATCGGCGGCCATTTTCCTGACTGCAGGAACCGTTGCTGCTATGCCGGAAAGTATCTTTTCTTCGGCGCGTACGTTAACGGTACATTCCTACCTTGTTACACAGGAATCCGGTGATATCGGTATGGCTGCGGCTGTTGGTATTGTGTTAATCATCATTATTTTAGCGTTGAACTTTGGTGCGACATTTATTTCAAAAAAATTAAACAAGGCAGATTATTAAAGGGGTATTGATATGACACTTACAATGGAAAAACCGGTGATGACAGGCTCGTATATATATGTACAGGAAGCGGCTGCGAAGGAAAAAATAAAGGTAGATAATTTAAACCTATATTACGGGGAAAAACAGGCGCTTTATAATGTCTCAATGGATATTCAGCCAAAGGAAGTCACTGCATTAATCGGACCTTCAGGCTGCGGGAAATCAACATTTTTGCGTACATTAAACCGGATGAACGATCTTATTGACGGAGTGAAAATAAGCGGCGATATTATCATTGATGATGAAAACATTTACAGCTCAAATGACGTCATCAAGCTGCGTACAAAGGTAGGGATGGTATTCCAAAAACCAAACCTATTTCCGATGAGCATTTATGATAATGTTGCATATGGCCCGCGCATGCAAGGCATTAAAAACAAGAAGGTGCTAAATCAGATTGTGGAAGAAAGCCTTCGCGGAGCGGCTATATGGGATGAAGTGAAGGACCGCTTGAAGTCTTCGGCACTTGGTCTTTCAGGTGGACAGCAGCAGCGTGTATGTATTGCCCGGGCAATAGCGATGAAACCGGATGTCATTTTAATGGACGAACCAACATCGGCGCTTGATCCGATTTCAACATTGAAAGTGGAAGAGCTGATCGCCCAGCTGAAAGAGAATTATACAATCGTGATTGTCACACATAATATGCAGCAGGCAGCTCGTATCAGCGATAAAACAGCCTTCTTCCTAAATGGAGAAATTGTAGAATACGATAAAACAGATGTTATTTTCTCAAACCCGTCAGATAAACGTACAGAAGACTATATTTCCGGACGTTTTGGATAACACAAGAAACATAAAATAAGGTCAACACCTTCGAGATTTTCTTTCTAAAAATCTTGAAGGTGTTTTTGTATGCGGTAAAGAACGATCAGTCAGAATAAGAGGAAGTGTGTGAAGAAACAATTTGATAGAAGAAAAAATGATTGTTCGTTTCAACTTTTTCGGTCCCATTATTCGTCTAACATATGTATACACGAACAAATGCAAAAAAAGGAGCCCCTAGGAGATGAAGCATCAACATGTTGAGCAAGGATTTGTGACATTCATCCGCGAGAACAAAGAAAGATTCTATCTGCTTGCCTATAGCTATACAAAAAATGAGCAGGATGCACTTGATATTGTACAGGACAGTATTCAAAAAGCACTGCAGTCGCTGCACACATTACAAAAGGAAGAACAGCTGAAAAGCTGGTTTTACAAAATTGTCGTAAGAACAGCGATCGACTTTTTACGGAAGAATAAACGTATACAGGTTATGGATGACGAACAACTCGCATTTCTATCGCCTCCCCAAAATGATACATATGAAAATATAGATTTGGACGATGCGCTGGACACCCTGCCGCCTGCTTATCGGGAAGTCATTATTCTTCGTTATTTTGAGGATCTGAAAATCGAGGATGTTGCACATATACTGGATGCCAATGTCAATACGGTGAAAGCGCGTATTTATAAAGCATTGAAGCTGCTTAAAATACAACTGACGAAAGAGGAGTGATCATAATGGACAAATTAAAGAAGCTGGAGGAAAAATACCGAAATGTACCGATTCCAGAAAAATTGGATGCTGTTGTAGAAGCAAGTTTGAAAAAGGGCCGAAAAAAACGTGCGCCTAAATGGCTGTTAGGAGCAACGGCTGCTGCTGCCATCTTTACAGCGAGTCTGAATATGAGCCCTGCTATGGCAAAGACATTAAGCGATGTGCCGGTGCTTGGCAGCGTTGTACAGGTACTTACCTTTGTACAGTATGAGACAGATAAGGATACATATTCAGCTGCCATTGATGTACCGCAAATTACAGGTGATTCAGAGGAGATTCGTGCCCTGAATGAAAAATACGCAGCAGAGGGCAAGGCACTGTATGAGCAGTTCCAACAGGATATGAAAGGAATGGAACAGGCTAATGGAGGGCATTTAGGAGTAGACAGTGGCTATATTGTCGCTACAGATACAGAACAGCTGCTGTCAATTGGCCGCTATGTAGTAGAAACAGTTGGCTCCTCTTCCACAGTCATGCATTACGATACGATCGACAAGCAAAAGGAAATTGTCCTGACATTGCCAAGCCTATTTAAAGATGAACAATATATTCAAGTGATCAGCGATTATCTTATCGGAAAAATGCAGGAAGAAATGCTGGCAACCAACCAGGAAAAAATCTATTGGGTAAAAGGCGGGGGCATACCTGATGAAGAGGTGATCGATGCCTTTACGTCGATCCGGCCGGATCAAAACTTCTATATTACGGCAGACCATAAGCTTGTTGTGGTTTTTGACAAATATGAAGTTGCACCTGGTTATATGGGCATTGTTGAATTTGAAATACCGACAGAGATCATAAAAGATCTTCTTATGAGTGATGAGTATGTAAAATAAGGCGGCTGCTAACCATATAAATAAAGGAGATGGACGATAACATATAGTCCTCTCCTTTATTTTTGCTTATAAAAAATCAGCAGGCATTTGTGCCATTAAGCAATCCAACTGTTTTTGTGAAACGCCGGCTGCCTCCATAAGCCGGTTCTTTGTTTGCTGAAGCTGTTTCGCATAAGCAGTGAATTGTTCCTCTCCCCAAAATCTTCGCAGCTGCTCCTGTTTAATAACTCTTCTCTCCATATGAATCAGCTCAATGGTTGCTTTGTTTATCGGGTGGGGGAGAGCAGATCGCAGGCTAATTTTAATTCGATTATCATTATGCTTCTTCTGAATCGTTCGAAGCAGCACGAGCGGGTCGCCGATATATTTCAAAAGGTTGGACTGTTCAATTTCGTATAGTGCCAGAATATCATCTACCCCAAAATAGCTTAGTACACACTGCTGGCAGTACGTTACATGTGCCAGAGATTCTTCAATGGACTGAAGCATTTCGAACTTCTCCAGTTCATGCTGTAAGTCCATTGGATATTGTAAAAGACTAATGACTTTTTCGGCAGTAAATCCAATGGAGCAGCTGCGAATTTCCTTTTTCTTTTCTTTTATATCCAGCTCTATAATCGCAAACATCTGCTTTTCCAAAAAAGCATCGTATCCAAACTGGGAATATAAAAAATAGGCCTGTGAGTCGATATGGGAGTGATAGGTTGTGCCGAGAAAGGAGAAGGATTTTTGCGGGAAAAGCGAGTCTTCATTTAGATAAGAAAGAAGTTCCTTCATCTGGCTGTGAAGTAGTTCGGTCGATGAGAGAATCGTATGAATATGGTCTTTAAGCTGGGAGGAATAGGCTGAATCAAATGCCAATCTGTTCGTTGTAAGCATTTGTCCTTCCATTAAAGAGAGTTCTCGCTGCTTTGATATGACATAAGCCTGAAGCTGTGACGCGGTGCCAGTTTGAACTGTAAAGAGCGGGTGAAATAGGTGATCCATATGTTCAGCTCCTTTTTAGGTCTTCACCATAAGGTGGGGATGATAAGCTAGTATGAGAACAAGTTGATTGGAGTGGCGGCTGGCGACTCCTTGGGGAACAGCACGGGCTTAAAAATCCAATGATTTCGGGGCCTATCCCCGAAATCATTTAGTTGGAGCCGTGCCCCTAGGAAAGCGTCCAGCCAGAACGGAAATCAACCCTATGTTACGGTGATGAACCCTTTTATATACCATGCCCAAAGTAGAGAATGGGTTAAACGTATAAGTAGTAAAAAGAGGGGAGCCTGGCGGTCGCTGCTAAACAAAAAATCCGCAGGGTATAAACCCTGCGGATGACTGCGTATTTTATTTTCTAACTATGACAAAAGAGTGTCATGTTCCCAAGCGATAAAAGCCGCACATTGATTACATATCCCAAAGAAGGATGAGTAATGTTCCTAAAACAGTGATGAGTACCATCGCAAATCCATAAACAATGTTAGAGTAAATGGACCACTTGTCTTTCGTTTCACCAGCATGCATGAAGACAGCAAACTGCAGACCAGCTTGTAGGAAAGCTGTAACTAAAAGGACAATCATTCCTGTTGTCATGGACATATCCAGGAAGTAAACAAGCAATGCCACAACTGTTAATACAAGTGAGAAGACAAATCCCATTACTTGACCTAAAGGAAAGTATTTCGCCATATTACATCATTCCTTTCAAGTAAATGAAACTGAAGATGAAAATCCATACAACGTCCAGGAAGTGCCAGTATAGCGAGAAGATGAAAGACTTATTCGCTGTTGCTGGATTTATACCCCGTTTAGCAATCTGGATCATAATGAATAATCCCCAGAAGAAACCGACAGTTACGTGCAGACCGTGTGTACCTAATGTTGTTAATAAAATCGATGTAAAGGCACTTACCGTAATCCCTGCACCGATATGAACATAGTGAAGGAATTCATAGATTTCCACACCAAGGAAAGCTAAACCTAATGCCAGTGTGACACCCATAAACGATAGGGTTGCTTTTTTACTGCCAAGTCGCATTGCGTGAATCGCAAGACCAATTGTAAAACTACTTGTTAATAGTAAGAACGTTTCAGCAAGGACTGGTGTGATTTCAAAAATCTCTCCGCCAGATGGACCGCTGCCTGTACGATCAACTAATGTAAAGTACGCGGCGAATAATGTCCCAAACAGCATAATCTCAGCACCAAGGAATACCCAGAAACCAAAGATCTTCAGGTCGTTTTCCTCTGTACTATATTCTAGTGGTACTGAGTGATCTACTTTAGCCATTATTTCGCACCTCGCTTTTCATATTGTTTTTCTGTTGCTTTTACATCTTCTTCAGAAATGTAGTAACCATGATCTTTCTCGAATGAACGATATACCATACATGCAAGAATAACGATCAAGCCGACGATTGCCGGAATCCACATGCTGAAGATCAGCGAGAATCCTAATAGGAAGAAGCCGCAACTCATAATGAACGGAACACCAGAGTAGTTTGGCATATGAATCTTTTTAATCTCGCCTTTAAAGAGTTGTGTACCATGTTTTTTCATATCCCAGAATGCTTCAGAAGTGCTGTCTGTTACATCCGGAGTAATAGCAAAGTTATACGCTGGAATTGGCGTATGTGTTGCCCATTCTAAACCACGTGCATCCCATGGATCTGAACCAATGTTGCGTGGGGAGTTTTTGAAGCTGTACCAAATGTTCCAAACCAACATAGCGAAGGATACAGCCATAATACCGGCACCAACGAATGACACCATGTTTAATGTACTGAAGCCAGTTGATTCTGAGTAAGTGTACATACGACGAGCTTGTCCGTCTAAACCAGTGATATACATTGGGATAAACGCTAATACGAAACCAGTTGACATTACCCAAACAGTTGCTTTACCGATTTTTTCATTCAGCATGAAACCAAACATTTTTGGCCAGTAG
>DEQA01000098.1 GCA_002359075.1 Planococcaceae bacterium UBA3378 | reverse complement strand
TCCAATAAATGCGAGTTATTCCGAGGCCCTTTTGTGCCGACCATGTTTTTCCAATGTCCGTCATTACCGACCCAGGCGGACTCACAGAAAAACAGATCGATGTTGTTTGCGTTCAGCTCGCCCTTCCATTTGTAAGGTTGGACTTTGATCAGATTAAATTCCGGTTCAAAGCTCCTCGTTGTAAATTCATCGCCGATAAAGATGACATTGAACTGTTTAATTTCCTTGTCGATTTTCTTTACTTTATTAACGTTTGAATCACGGCTCACTGTATATAGGAAAGGATTTTGAATATAAACATAGCCCTGTCCAGTCGTCCGGATCCCAAACTTAATACCGCTCAGTTTCTCCTTGTCCGTTGCCTTCAAATAATTGAAATTGTCATCCAGCAGCCGGTAGCTTTTGCGGTCCCCATCTTCATATAAAAGGATGAGATGGACCTCCGTATGTGTCTGCTCTTCCTGATACATTTTAAATTTGATGGCTACCTCGTCATGTTCCTTCAAAACCTGTTTAATCTGATCGAGCATGTCCAGATCAACGAAGTAGGAATAGCCGAATGCTTTTTCTTCATAATCGCATTTCATAGCAATACCATTTTCTTCATTTGTTATTTGCACGTGCTCATTTCTGCTGAACTTATCAGCGGCAAACTGGAGATCCAGCACACTTGACAGCTTGCATCCGTCAAAGCTTGGATTAATAGTGTAAAGCTGTTCAACTAATTTCTTTCTCAGCTCTTGAAATTCATTTTTTTTGTCTTCAATTAATTGCATCACTATTATCTCCTTTTGTTTTTAAGTCCCCAATATTTCAGCGTCAGCTTGCCTAGCTTTGAGTTTTTTAATGCTTCATATCTGTTTTCTAAAACAAGATACCGCTCTTGACACTCATTGAACTTCCCACTCATTTCTTCATATTTGCTCTTGAAGTAACGGTTTTCATTCACAAGCAGCGTCGTCTCGTTTATATAGACATCCATTTCATCCACAATGCGCAGCTTATCGACAATTTGCTGTTCCACTTCTGCCTTTAGCTCTGTGTGATTGGCCGCAGCCGCCAAATATTTTGCTTCCAGCTCTTTGTTTTGCTCTTTTAACGTCTTTTCCAGCTCCGCTTTCTTTTTCAATTGCGCTTGCAGGTCGTTAATTCGCTGTGTCAAATTCACTTTTTCCTGCTGCAGCGACTCAATCTGCTCTGGAATGGATTGGATCAGTAAATTCGTGTCAGTCGTCTTTTTAGCAAACTCCCCTTTCAGAGAATTAAGCTCCCGGTGAAGCGTAGAAATTTCCTTCAGCATCTCCAGCTCAATGACATTAGACTCCGTTTTTTGGGAAGGTACCTCCTCCTGTTTATGTGCCGGTTGAGCAGCACCCAGCCGCATACATACTTTCTCCTGGTCTGCTGCAGAATAGAAGGACGGAAAATATACCGTTTCCTCAAGCAGGCCTTCGCTGTACTCATTAAAATTATTGACGCGGAGGACATTCAATAAATCTTCGCTTGTTGATGATGTGACGAGCGGTGTTTGGAAAGGAATCAATTTATTCACGATCTTCATCATGTTTTTTCGATTATTGAGATAGAGATAAATGACATCCGGTTCCTCTAAGTTTTTCTCCTCGATCATCGCCTGAAGTGTAAAGCTGTTGGAAATAAAGGGTATGGCTATTTGTTCGCTGCATTTAAAATTATGAATGACGCCTTGATTGCCGATTTTGAATAAATAAATCAATTCTTCGGCACCCGTACTTTGCATGTGTGATTTAATATCCATATCGCTGAAAATATATTTGACAAGCGCCTTTTGTTCACTGGTTTTATAAGCTTTATCAATGGTTAACTGATACATTATTGTTTGCCTCCTCTACCTTCTTATAAAGTCCGATCAATACTTCCTTTTCCACTTCCCAGTTGTATTTTTGGCTTGCACGTACAGCATTTTTGCTGAAAGTGTCCCTTTTTTTCCGGTCTTGGGTCAGCTTATTCACTGCCCGGGCAATATCAGCCGAATTGTGGGAATCAATGCAAAGCCCGATTTTTTCTTCTACTACTACCTTCTTAATTTCCGGAAAGCTGCAGGCAACTACCGGCACACCTGCCATCATATATTCAAACAGTTTGTTGGACGATGCCGAATAGTGATTGAAGCATACATTGTTCAAAACCTGAAAGCCTATATAGGCATTGACTGTATAGGAGGGAAGTTCTTTTAAAGGCACTTTCGGCAAAAACTTTACCCGCTCTTCAAGCTGCATGTCCCTTACCTTCTGCATAAGTTGCCCTTTTATTTTTCCATCCCCGATCAGTACAACAATCCCTTCCTCGATCATCGGAACAGCCTCAATCAATTTGTCCAACCCGCGGCCTGCTTGAATACCCCCCTGGTAAAGAAGGATTTTTTCTTCTTTCTTTAAACTTAATAATTCGTGTAAGTTTACTATGTTTTTTAGTTTTCCATTGTCTGGAAACGGGTAATTATGAACAACAGCAGGGTAAAAGCCGTATAACTCTTCGTTATATTTCGCACGTGTATGATTTTCCACCATCATGGCATCTGCCTTTTTGATGAGCAAGCGTTCCAGTAAGGCATGCATTTGTCCGTATCCTGTTCGGCTTGTCTGTACCTCATGGGAATCATATACAAGCTTTTTCACATTAAACCTAAGCTTGGCACATACAATCCCTTGCGGAAGTGTATTCAAATCATTGGCATGATAAATATCGTATTGCTTTTGTCTCCCCTTTCTGATCATCCGGCTCATAATACAAAAATTGACCATCATTTTTTTCAGCTTCGTTTTCACTAGGGCAAATACGACAAGCGAGAGTACGATTGTGATGAGCGGCCAAGCCCATAAACAAGCAAGCCATCCTGCTATAAGTGGTGCTGCAAGCCATTTGTTTTTCTTGACTACCCGCAGTAATCCTTGTGTCCACATGAGCATGACAGGATACCGCCGTACCCGCAAAACAGTAAAGCGTTCATTTACTTTTTCCTCAAAAGGCATTGCTTTATCATTCGGATCATGGATACATACCAGGTCTACACAGTATCCCTGCTCGGACAGTGTCGTACATTCACGCAAAACGCGTGCATCATTCGTAAAGTGATTCCAGACAAACATACAAATTTTCTTTTCCATTTTTAGTTAACCTTGCTGTTTATATTTATCATTTCTTTTTTGGGTTCCAGCTTGCAGACTTGCTGTACAGCTTTTTCATCTTCAATGGCATCAATCAACGTATGAATGTTCGATTCCCATAAAAAATCCCGGTGAATGACTTTTTCATTATTTCGGGCAATAGCTTCTGCCACATGGCGGTGATGCTTAAGGTGGACAATAAACTGAACAATTTCTTCCACATTCCGCGATTCCGAAACATAGCCGATTCCTTTTTCCTCTATTAATGACTTAATATAGCCTGAAGCACCCGCTGCAATCGGCAGTCCGCAGGCAATATAATCAATCAGCTTACCTGGAAGAACCGTTTCAAATACTTCCTCATCTTTTAGGCAAAGTACCCCTACATTATTTTGTTTAATGAGCCGAAGACACTCTCTTCTTGTCATGGCACGGATAAAATGGACGTTATGAAGCTTATGTTCCTTGACGAACTGCAGGAACTCCCCTTTTTTCAGCCCGAATCCTACGACATTTAAACGGATCTCTTTTTCAAAGAGAGATTTTGAAAGCTGCTTGAGAAATTCTACATCCTGGGCAAGCCCGATATTTCCCGAATATACAACGGCAAAGTCGCTTTCCCGCGCCTTTTCCACGGACAATTCCTCTTCTCTAATGGAATTAGGTACAAAATAAATGGGCGTCTTCTTCTTTAAATGAGCTTCGATATGGTCATAAAAGCCTTTACTATTAATCACGATCGAATCTGCCCTGTTATACATATACTTTTCCATTATCCTGAATAATGAAATGATCCATTTGTAATTAA
>DEQA01000191.1:4425-4802 GCA_002359075.1 Planococcaceae bacterium UBA3378 | reverse complement strand
CGGAATATGGGGCGGCTGGATGCCTATTTTGTTACGGTGCAGGTTGGCGATATTCAGTTCATGCTGCGCGAGCTAGGGGCAAAATATGCTGTCCACTTTTCCGTTGATGATAATGTACACACAGCAGAAGTGCTCGCTATAGTCGGTAAGAGTGTTATTACACAAGAATTTGAGCGGGAGGAGTCCGGGAAGTTCATTGAGCGAATTAAGCAAATTATCCCAAAGGCAACGATTGTCCAGCTGATGCTAAAGGAACTTACTTCACTCGAAGCACCTATTTCCCATCCACTCTATGATAAGCACCCGCTGATGGCGCCGTTTGTGGAAATGCTCTTTGTAGAAAGTGAAAATGAATACCAATCGATCGGTCCGGAAAA
>DEQA01000191.1:4025-4409 GCA_002359075.1 Planococcaceae bacterium UBA3378 | reverse complement strand
CTTATCTGGAAAAGGAATATAATGTTGAGCTCGTGCCTTCAGAGGAAATGGAAATGATTCTGGCAAAGGTCGTCACCGCTATGAAATTCCTTCATCTGACGGAACAAGAGCTGGCAAAGGAGTTTCTCAAAAATATTCAAGTATAGAGCAAAACGCCGAAAGAAAGAGGGGTGCGTCACGAAGACGGACCCTGTTTTCGTTGAGGGCAAGATGTATTTTATGAAAAATCAATTCAATATGAAAGCTAATAAATTTTCAAAATGTGCACAATCTATTTACAGAACAGTCATTAGTTTGCGGTCTCTATTGTATGATAATGTAAGGAAAAATTTGGACAAACGGGGTGAGGAAATTGGCAAAGTTCAATCAAGACGACATCCTGCA
>DEQA01000191.1:3493-4019 GCA_002359075.1 Planococcaceae bacterium UBA3378 | reverse complement strand
CTATTATGGGACGCCACACCAATGACAAAGGAATCCACACAGGCGAACCTGGCACTGATTACAAATGAATTGTCAGAGCTCATGGCACACTATTCAAAACAAAGACAAGCAACCACACTCGAGCAAGTAAAAAAGCATAGGGAACAGCGCAGGGAAATGTAGCAACGGGCTGGGAGAGCTAAGTTTCTGGAAGTACGTGTCAGGTGAAAAAGAAGGATTGTCTATTAATACGTTAGGAATGTCTATTAAATCAGCTGGATTGTCTATTATCCAAGGCAAACTGTCTATTACTGAAGAGAAATTGTCTATTAACAGGCGGAAACTGTCTATAAAGGCGGGGCGCCTCTGCAAAAAGGGCGGATTGTCTATTAACTCAGCTAGATTGTCTATTATCCAAGGCAAACTGTCTATTACCAGCCCAAACCTGTCTATAAATGACACGTAGCATAGGCGAAGAATAAAAGGATCCCTTCATAAGATAGAGAGCCGCCTCTTCTCCATGCAGAAGGGGCGGCTCTTTTCATAG
>DEQA01000191.1:0-3467 GCA_002359075.1 Planococcaceae bacterium UBA3378 | reverse complement strand
TTTTTATAGTTTTTTTACGGTAAAGTTGTCATCAAGAAGCACCCAGTTTTGCGGGAAGTTGTAGCCGAGTGCCCAGTAGCTGACACCACGCAGGTTGTACTGCTTGACGAGATCAAATTTTGCCTGGGCGCTGCGGGCGTCTTCGAACCATACTTCGTGTTCCTGACCGTCTTCATTTATATAGCGGAAATACGGTGACTGGGCAGTTTCGTTGTAACGGATGGCTGCGCCGTGTTGGGTAGCGCGGCGGATAGCCTCTTGTGGGCTGAACGTTTCGGCCTGCTGTCCTTTTTCATGGGGAAGCTGCCAATCCCTTGCGTAAATTTGAAAGCCAAGGAAAATTTTATCGGCCGGTATGACGGTCAGAGCATATTCCACAACACGCCTCATTTGGTTCACTGGAGAAATCGCCTGCGGAGGGCCGGCGCGGTAGCCCCATTCATACGTCATTAACACAACAAAGTCGGCAATCCTTCCATGCGCCTCGTAATCATGTGCCGTGTAAAGCAGTCCGCCTTGGGTTGCGCTTGTTTTCGGGGCGAGCGCTGTGGAAACGAAATAGCCCTTTGGGTGAAGCGTATCGACGGCTTTTTGTAAAAAATTATTGTACGCCTCCCTGTCTTCGGGCAGCACATTTTCAAAATCGATATTCAGTCCTTTGTATCCTTTTTCATCCATCACTTGAAGGACATTGGTCATTAGCTTTTCCTGAATATCGTTACTGGAAAAAATAGTATGCATTAAATTGGAGCCTGCCTGGGTGGAGGTGAAGTTTGTGAGCACCATCATCGGTACGACATTATTTTCCTTCGCTGCTGCCAGCATCAGCTCATCGCTAAATGGCTCAAGCGATCCGTCCTCCTTCACCATATACGCAAACGGGCTCAAATACGTCAGCAGCGGCGCGAGTGACCTGACTGTTTGCGCGGCTTCCTCATCCTTTTGATACGTATAGCCGTTTACTTCGATAACGGGTTTTTGCCGCGGAATCAGCAGCTGGGTACCGGGATAGATCAGGTTTGGATTTGTCAGGTGGTTTGCCTGTACGATCGCATTCACGGTTACCCCGTACGAACGGGCGATTTGGCCGAGCGTTTCCCCGGGCTGTACGACATGGAGAATAGGAGGAATATACAGTCTCGTTCCCGCCGAGATAAGATTTGGATTTGTCAGTTGATTCGCCTGGACCAGAGCGTCGACTGATATACCATACCGCTGTGCAATCTGCCAAAGTGTCTCGCCTGGTTTTACAGTGTGATAGGTACTATAAACCGGTATAAGAATAGCCTGGCCGATGAGCAGTTTGTTCGGGTCGGGCAGCTGATTGATTTGCTGCAGGGCATTGACCGTCACATTATACTTACTTGCAAGCCCCGCCATTGTTTCCCCGCTTTTCACAACATGAATTAACAATTTGCAACTCCTTTTTATCCGTAATAGCCCATTATATGCAGCGCTTTTCATAAAAGAAAATGAAAGATGTACATCATATTCCTTCTTCTATTTAAATAGGCACCGTTCATACTATATAACGGATAGCTTGTCCAACATCCTGCTAGTTTTAGGATAGGGGAAAGGAGGTAGAGATGGGAAGAGCAGAAAATATCGACAATATAGAATGGACGTTAAAAGAGGTTGAAAAGCTGGAGCTTTTAAAAGAGGAATATGAAGAATTCCAATTAGAAAATCCAAGGGAAGATTCGCTCTATCGCTATTATGAAAAAAGTGAATATATGCTGCCGGATCTTTTCCGTTTGATTCTCCTCGTCATCGTATTTGGCTTTCCGCTTTGGTTTGCGCTGCCTGCTCCGGGACTGCTGGCTAAGCTGGTAGTGTTCGGGATTTTAACAGCGGTTTGCTATATTGTGTCGCGGCCGATTAAGTATATATTTAAGCGTATCGACTTTTTTATGTACGAGGATACGGTTCAAGACGATTACGTGGAGGATTGCCGGCTGTTTGATGAAGAAAACGAGCAGCTGCTATTGCCAATCCGCGCAGTGACCGATGAGCTCCGCCGCTATTCGATTATTCCCCCGGATTACTGGGAGCAAGGGGCGGTTCAAAAAATGCTGCAGTATTTCAGGAGTTTACGGGTAGATACGATAAAGGAGTGCATCAATTTATATGAGCTGGAAATGAGGGAGGATACACATACAAAAAGGCTGTACGGGGCGATTAAGGGCAAGGTGAAAAATGAGGAGCTGCTGCGGCAGTTAGACGAGCAGGGGAGGCTAATAGAAGAGCTGAATGAAATGATTGAAAGCCAGCAAAGCGAAATCGAGGAATTAAAGGAAACGGCCGAGTCCACCTGATACCATAACAGTTCCTATACAAATCTAATAAAAAATCCGCTATGTCGACATGCATCGGCATAACGGATTTCTATTAGCTGCTTACAACGGAATAAATTTCAGCGGATTTAAGTTCCCGGTTTTTTGATTCACCCATGTACCTGAATGGATTTCAAAATGCAGATGGGGACCAGTCGAGCGTCCTGTTGTACCAATTTTTGCGATCTGCATACCTTTTGTTACCTTCGTTCCGACGCTTACATTGTAGGAGCTTAAGTGAGCATAAAGGGATGTATAAATCTGTCCGCCGATCGAGTGCGTCACAATGACGGCGTTGCCATATGTGCTAAGCGGTGCTGCATACGAAACAATACCATCTGCAGCAGCGACGACAGGTGTACCGGAGGCGTTCGCGATATCAATGCCGTAATGATACTCAGAACCGCCGAATTCCCGCCATCCATAGCCGGAAGTAAGGCGTCCGGTTGTTGGTTTTGTCCAGCTGCCGCTGGAAACCTGCGGAATGACCGTGCTGCCTGATGACGAAGATGATGCAGCAGATGAAGAGCTGGAAGCCGCAGAAGCAGCCGCCTGCTTTTTCACCATCTCGGCAATGCGTTTTTGTTCAGCCTGGATAGATTTCTGTAATTCCTCAGACAGTTGAAGCGCCTCGGAATATTCCTCCTCCAGCTTCACTTTTTCAGAACGCAACTGCGCCTGTTTTGCTTCCAGTTCATCCAGCAATGTATTTTTCTGCGTTTTTTGCTCGGCTAGGGAGGCCTTTAATTTGTCAAGGGATGCTTTATCCTCTTCTAGCTTTTTACGTTTTGATTCTAAAGATTTCTTGCTTTCCTCTAATGCTTTTTGATCTTCCTGCTGCTCGTGCATAATCTCTTTATCCGCATCGATCAGCGTATCAACTGCGGAGAAGCGGTCAATAAAATCAACAAAGCTGCTTGCTCCAAGCAACACATCTAAATAGCTGACAGTGCCGGCTTCCTGAATAGCACGGGCCCGCTCTTTTAGCAGTTCATCCCGCGCTTCGATTTTCTCAGTTAGTACTTGGATGGAATTTGTTAACGAAGTAATTTCTTCATTTGTTTCATTAATGTTTGTGATGACCGTATTCATTTTTTCATTTGTGCTGAGGATTTCATCATCCAGCTTTTTGAT
>DEQA01000199.1:5652-8845 GCA_002359075.1 Planococcaceae bacterium UBA3378 | reverse complement strand
CAGTTTTTATCTGCTTATTCTTCACCTAAATCAAGCAATAATCCTTCATCCATTTCCTCATCTTCATCATGAGCTGCTATTTCATACTTATTGCCTTTTCCAATGCCGTATTCATCACGGATTTTTTCTGCAATCTCATCACGAATAGCCGGGTTCTCTTTTAAGAACTGCTTGGCATTTTCACGCCCTTGGCCAATACGCTCATCACCATATGAATACCAGGAGCCGGATTTTTGAATAATATCTAACTCTGCGCCAATATCCACGATCTCTCCTTCTTTCGAGATCCCTTCCCCGTACATAATGTCCACTTCTGCTGTACGGAACGGCGGTGCAACTTTATTTTTTACAATCTTAATTTTCGTTTTGTTACCAATCATTTCAGTACCTTGCTTAATTGTTTCCGCTCTCCGTACTTCCAAACGGACAGAAGAGTAGAATTTAAGCGCACGTCCACCAGGTGTTGTTTCCGGGTTTCCGAACATTACACCGATTTTTTCACGAACTTGGTTAATGAAAATAGCTAATGTTTTTGATTTATTAATAGCACCAGACAGCTTACGTAATGCCTGAGACATTAAACGCGCCTGAAGACCCATATGGGAATCTCCCATTTCGCCTTCAATTTCAGCTTTTGGCACTAATGCTGCTACAGAGTCAATAACTAGAATATCGACTGCGCCGCTTCGTACTAATGCTTCCGCTATTTCTAGTGCCTGCTCCCCTGTGTCGGGCTGTGAAAGTAGTAATTCATCAATATTAACACCAAGCTTTTGGGCATATACAGGATCTAAAGCGTGCTCTGCATCGATAAATGCAGCTTGTCCGCCGTTTGCCTGAATTTCCGCAATAGCGTGAAGTGCTACTGTTGTTTTACCGGAAGACTCTGGTCCATAAATCTCAATAATACGGCCACGTGGGTATCCACCTACACCAAGTGCTGCATCAAGAGCCAATGAGCCACTGGAAGAAGTGGCAATTTCACGATCTGTCGTCTCTCCCAGTTTCATAATAGAGCCTTTACCGAATTGCTTTTCAATTTGTTTTAACGCCATATCTAATGCGGCTTTACGATCACTCACGAATGTTTCCTCCTTTAAATACGAACTCTTTTCGTTATGTCTCTATTATACTTGTTGTTGAGACAAACTACAAGAAAAAAGCGAACATATTTTCGTTTTTTGATAAA
This sequence comes from Planococcaceae bacterium UBA3378, assembly GCA_002359075.1. Taxonomy (GTDB): domain Bacteria; phylum Bacillota; class Bacilli; order Bacillales_A; family Planococcaceae; genus Lysinibacillus_B. The sequence continues at coordinate 7,656 of DEQA01000199.1, read as the reverse complement.
AATAAAAATTTGGGCATATTTACTATACCCAAATTTCACTTTTCCCATATTTTTTCGTTATTGTTGATTTACCGGTTCATCCCCGTAACATGAAGTTGATTTCCGTTTTGGCGAAGACCTAATTTATCTCTTACTTTTAATATAATCGTATAGAGACTTACTTTTTGTAACCCTTCTCTATTAAGTTACGCATTAAATAACTGCAAGTAAACTTCACAGTACGAAGACGGTTTGTATTGCGTGATCCTAGTAATTGCAATCGATAGGTTAATGGAGGTTCCTGCCCGATACTAATACCAATCCAGACTGTTCCGGCCGGTTCACTGCCGTGCGCATCAGGTCCAGCTGCCCCTGTCAGTCCTACGCCGATTTCCGTACCGAACTTTTCACGGACATTAAAAGCCATCGCTGCTGCACACTCGCTGCTTACTACACTATGTTCCTTAATAATTTCTACAGAGATGCCCAACTGTTCAATTTTAGCCTGCTCTGTATAAGTAACGACGCCACCTGCCAGCGCAGTGCCTACCCCCGGGATGTCAGCCAGCAACGCCTGAAATAACCCGGCTGTTAAGCTCTCGGCTGCTGCAATTGTTAAATTATTTTTCAGAAGCATTTCTACTAATTTTGAAGGGAGGGAATCATTATCCACTCCGTAGCAGTACTCCCCGACAATCGCTAAAACTTCTTCTTTTTTCTCGTTAATCATTGTCCAGGCTACTTCTTCTGTATCCGCTTTTGCCGTTATGCGAAGTGTTACCTCCCCATCAGCAGCTAGCGGTGCCAGTGTCGGATTTGACTGTTGATCCAGCAAATCTTGCAGACGCACTTCAAGCTCTGCCTCTCCTATTCCGTAAAAACGGAGGACATGAGAAATAATTTTCGAACCCTTCGCCATTTTTTTAGCGAGGTATGGCTTTGCCTCATACTGAAACATCGGTTCCAGCTCTTTTGGAGGACCCGGCAGTAAAATATACGTATAAGTTCCGCGCTCTAAAAGCATACCCGGTGCCATACCGTTCTCATTTGCCAGCACATGGCTGCCTTCCAGCACTAATGCCTGCTTGCGGTTATTCTCCGTCATTTCACGTCCATGCTTCGTAAAATATTGTTCTATAAATTCAAGAGCCTTCTTATCCAGCGTGAGCTCTACTCCTAAGTGGTCAGCAATTGTCTCCTTTGTCAGATCGTCTTTTGTCGGACCTAACCCTCCGGAAAAGATAATGCAGTCAGCACGATTTTCCGCTATACGGATCGCTTCTTTTAAACGTGCCGCATTATCTCCTACTACTGTATGGTAATAGACATCAATTCCCAGCTCAGAAAGCTGTCTGGAAATAAATTTTGCGTTTGTATTGGCGATTTGCCCTAAAAGTAATTCTGAACCTACTGCAATAATTTCTGCCTTCATAATTAACCTCACTTATTTGGAGTCTAATAATACACGGCGGTTTAAATAGAAATAGTCCCAACCGGACCAAATCGTAAAGAACAGCGCTACATAAAGAGCAATATCATCGAATGGAAGGCCCATCATCGTAAAAATGGTATTGTGTAAAAACAGCGCTGAAATGGCTACGATTTGAGCCCATGTTTTAATTTTGCCTAATTGGTTTGCTGCTACTACTTCGCCTTCACCCGCCAAGATCAGGCGAAGACCTGTTACAGCAAATTCCCGGGAAATAATGATAATAACGACCCAAGCAGGAGCTAATCCGATTTCCACCAGCAAAATAAGTGCGGCCGAAACGAGCAGCTTGTCCGCTAAAGGATCTAAAAATTTCCCAAAGTTTGTAACAAGATTATATTTACGTGCATAATAACCGTCCACCCAGTCAGTTACTGATGCGATAATAAAGATTAATGCACCGACGAAATGATTGACAGGCATTTCTGCACCAAACAATTCCATCGTTCCCCAGCCAAAGTCAAACATAATTACAATCACGAAGAATGGGATCAAGCAAATACGAGAGACTGTAATCTTATTTGGAATATTCATTT
>DEQA01000199.1:5240-5616 GCA_002359075.1 Planococcaceae bacterium UBA3378 | reverse complement strand
ACTACTGAGCTTGTTGTTCTTGAGCTAATTGGAAAATGAAGTTTTGCGTTACCGCATTCGACGGAGAAGTCACTTCCTCATCATTGACAAACACTTTCGCACTTTTCGCACTGCCTAATCGGATACGTACATACCCATCAGCAGTGGCATCATACTCCACTGTTTCACCTGGATTGTACATTTTCCCTAGGCTATCGGTACCTTGTGGATTACGGAAAGCAATCCAGCTGGCACTGTTAATAATTTCAACACGGATTTTCAACTCTTCCGTACCCGTTACTTCGAAGTTCACATTTTCACCATCTACCGCACCGGCAGAAATGGCTTGTTTTGCAGGCTCTTCTTCTACAGGTTCCTCTTCTTCAGCAGGCTCTTG
>DEQA01000199.1:0-5223 GCA_002359075.1 Planococcaceae bacterium UBA3378 | reverse complement strand
TTGCCTTCAGTGTCTGTTTCATCGGAAGTGCCTTGCTGATTTTCTTCTGTCGTCGGCTTCACATACTCAATCGGCTTTGAATCTTCCTCTATAAGATCCGGCGATTCTTGCGATTTTGCCCAATATAAAATGGAAATAACCGCAATAATGACGATAATGAATAAGCCTACAATTACTTTCGGCATCACTTCCATCGTTTTGTTGGAAGAGCGGCTCGCCAATGTTCGGCGGCTTGGGCTTTGCTTGTATGATTCCACGACTTCCTCTGTTTGGGTCCCGGGTACATCCTTTTTGAACTGGTCAAGCAGTTCTTCCGGATCCAACCCTACCGCCTCAGCATACTGCTTAATAAAAGCCCTTACATAGAAAGACCCCGGCATGATGGAATAGTTACCCTCTTCTATACCCATCAAATACCGCTTTTGAATCTTGGTAATCTCTTGTAAATCTTCCAGACTATATCCTTTCGCTAATCTCGCTTCCTTTAAGCGAGTTCCTAGTTCTGTCAACAATAACACCTACTTTTATTTAAAAATTAAATCCACCAAAATCATTTACTGACGACATCATATTATTTTTATCAATCAGCTCATACGTAATTTCCTCATCCGGATCATTACGCAGCTCTATAATATAATCAAAGTCCTCTAATCTATATTCAGAGTGTTGGACAAAAATATCCGGATGCTCAATTACTTTAATTGTTTCCATGTGCATCATTTCCCGCACGAGCTGCTGATGGCGTTCATCATTTGACCTGCGCGTTACGGCTCCATCCAAAATAAAAATATTATTTCCGTTAAACTCATCACCTATAAGCGCGTTTCGAACCGTCTGTTTAATCATTGTAGAAGATAGGAAAATCCACCTTTTATTCGCACAAACACTGGCCGCTACAATGGATTCGGTTTTTCCCACACGTGGCATCCCCCGGATACCAATCAGCTTATGGCCATCCTTTTTAAAGAGCTCTGCCATAAAATCCACTAAAATACCCAGCTCATTGCGCACAAAGCGGAATGTATTTTTTTCATCCGCATCTTTCGGAATATAATGACCATGCCTGACAGCCAGCCGATCCCGTAGCTTAGGAACGCGGAACTTTGTAACATTAATATGCTCCATAGTGGAAACGATGGAGATGAAACGTTCGATTGATTCGTCCTTTTCAGCCTTTACAAGCATACCACGGCGAACTTCATCCACGCCATTAATGGTCACAATATTTACACGAAGCATCCCTAGCAGTGAGGCGATATCACCTAGCAGCCCCGGTCGATTTACTTGAATTTCATATTCGAAATACCATTCGCCCATGAATGTACCCGTCCCCTCTATTTAGAAACGCCTAAAACTTTTATAAGTTCCATGATAGCGGATTTTGTATGTATTGAAAAGTTCGAAAGCACGGTTTTTTCCTATAACAATAAAATAAAGTTACCTTTTCTACTTATTCACCAGAAAATCAAAAGGGAAACCTTAAAAGGCTCCCTTTTCATTACTCTTTATAAGCAGTTACGAAACTTTACGCTCTACTAATTTTACAACGCAGCTTGCAAGTGCTTTCTTTTCATCAGACGATGCTACTGACCATAAGTCAGCCAAGACACGCTCCTGCTCATTTTGAGGTTCAACATTTTTAGCTAAATAGTCCCCAATTTGAAGAGCTGCCTGGTCGATCATGTGTGATGAAACGCCATCGCCCTTCGCATCTGCGACCTTTTCACCTAAAAAGTGCGTCCATTGCTGCCAGCTTTCAAGTAAACCCATGTTCTCGCCTCCTCTCGACAGTAGTATGTCCGAGGCAGGCAATTATATGTACCAGCCGCCATTAACATGGAGGATTTGCCCTGTTACGTAATCAGCAGCACCACTCAAATAAAAGCGTATAAGCTGTGAGACATCCTCTACAGTTCCAAGCTGCTGGAGCGGTATCTCCAGTGCAATATCCCGCTTTTCTTCCTCACTTAAATGGCTGTTCATTTGCGTATTGATAAAACCGGGCGCTACAGCATTGACACGGATGCCATTATAGGCCACTTCCTGAGCATACGCCTTCACAAAGGCATGCTGTGCTCCTTTAACAGCCGAATAGACTACTTCCCCTGCAGCTCCTGCCGCACCCCAGATAGAGCCGATAAACAGGACGTAGCTTTTCGGATTGGACCGCAGCTTTCGCGAGACGACCGCAAGCAGTCTCATCGGGTTTTGGACATGAACCCGCCACAGCTTTTCCATTTCCTGGACCGGCGTATCTTCAAGCAGCTGTGTATATGCATGCCCGTTTGCAAATATGACAGCCTGCAAGGAAAAAAGCTGACCTGCCAACTGATCGGCGCCATCCGGGTCGGCAAAATCCGCCCAAACGGGAATAAACTCCTGGGATGGATAGGCGTCTGTATAAGACGCCGCCATCCTCATAACACGTTCTTTCCCTAAATGGTAATGAAGATAGAGCGACCAGCCGTCTGCAGCCAATTCATCGCATATTGCACGGCCGATCGCACCGGATGCTCCACATATTAAAGCAAATTTCTTCATTTTCCCCGCTCATTTACAGGCAGTATTTTAAATACAGTTTGCTGCTCCTCGCCTTGAAGTGAACGGAACGCTTCTTTAATATCTTCCAGCGTCAGCTTTTCAATTGTCGGTACTGCATCGAATAAGTTCATATCATTGAATTTATAACGTGTAAATTGATTTGCGATAAATTCTAGAGAATTCAATGCCCGCAGGAAGAAACCGATTTTTTTACGCTTAATGCGCTCCATATCTTCTTCCTTGAAAACAGAGCCTTGTTCTGCTTCGGCAAGGCGCTCTTTAATGGCCTTTACAAGCTCATCCGGCTTTGATGTATCTGAACCGATAAGGGAAAAGCCGTAGCCCTTCTCAAGCGTAAAGTCAAATGCATATGACTCATCAATCAGACCATTTTCATATACCTTTGTATAAAAATCAGAGGCGCGGCCAAATAGGCATTCAAGCGCAATGGACATTGCCAGCTCATGCTTTAGCATAGCATCTCCTGATAAATCTACTTCCTTTGCCTTCAGCCCGATATATACTTTTGGCTGCTGCACATCCATTTTCAACTCGCGCTCTTTTATAGCTACCTCTGTTGGCTCTTCTTCAAAAATCCGCGTTACAGGGGTAGGCTCCGGGAATTCTTTTTTACTTTGGTTGCCCTCAATGAATGCCATCATTTCTGTCGGGTCTACTGCACCAATGACAAATAACAGCATATTGGAAGGATGATAAAACGTATTGTAGCATGTATATAGATGCTCTGCCGTAATTTTGTCAATCGATTCAACCGTACCGGCAATGTCGATTTTCACAGGATGATTGTGGTACATATTTTCAATCGCCCCAAAGTACAGACGCCAATCCGGCTGATCGTCATACATCGTAATTTCCTGGCCGATAATGCCCTTTTCCTTGTTTACTGTCTCTTCTGTAAAATACGGCTGCTGCACAAAATCCAACAGCGTTTCTGTACTTTTATAAAGATGGTTTGTAGCGGAAAACAGATAGGCGGTACGTGTAAAGGACGTAAAGGCATTCGCCTGTGCCCCGACCTCACTAAATTTTTGGAAGACATCTCCTTCTTCCTTCTCAAACATTTTGTGCTCCAAAAAATGCGCAATCCCGTCAGGTACCGTAATGGGCTCTTTTTCACCGATCGGCACAAACGTACGGTCAATAGATCCGTATTTCGTCGTAAAGGTTACAAACGTTTTAGAAAATCCTTTTTTCGGCAGAATGTAGACATCCAGGCCATTTTCTAGCCGTTTATAGTATAACGTTTCATCTAGCTGTTGAAATTCAATTGTCTGCAAAGTTAGTCCTCCTTACCGCTTAAGAAATAAACCGCTTCCTGCTTGATTTGCCGGGCCATTTTTTGTACATCCTCTGCTGTAACCTTTTGCCAGCGCGCTGCCCATGTATCAATTGTGAATGCTTCGTTTAAATCTTTATACTGGTCATAAATTTCAATCTGACCTCGCGCAGAATCCAATGCTTCCTTCAATTGATTTGTCAGCATCGCCTTTGTCTGTGCTAATTCCAGTTCGGAAATTTCTCCGTTTTGCATCGCTGTTAGCTGTTCATTGATTACATCGATCGCCTTTTTCTCATTTGAGGGTTCAATCCCCGAAATGACAAATACAAGACCGTACTGGGAAGCGTAGGAGCTTGAGGCATAATAAGCAAGGCTTTCTCGCTCGCGCACATTCATGAAAAGTTTCGAATGGGCATATCCGCCAAAGATTCCATTAAAAATTTGCATTTTCGCAAAGTCCTCATGACCGAAATAAACCGGTGTTGAATAGCCGATATGGAGCTTTCCTTGTTTCATTTCCTGACGCTCTCTTGTGTAAGCTTCAGGCTTTGTCTCTACCTCTATCGGAGCTTGTTTTTCGTGCACTTGCCGATCACCAAAAGGCAATGCCTTCGTTAGCTTCTCTTTCATTTCTTCTACATCAATATCGCCTACTACATAAATATCGATTGTATCATTGGCAAGCATAGAATCGTATGCCTGCTTCAGGGATTCAGGCGTTACTGCCTCCACCTGTTCAATAGTACCGTTTGCCGAAATCGAAGCAGGATGGTTTGGACGCAGTATCTGCGTAAGGCGGTATTGGGCATAACGTGATTTATCATCAAAAATAGATTGGATGCGCTGCTTTACCATTTCCTTTTCCCGCTCAACAATAGCCGGGACAAACGCATTATTTTCAAGATTCGGTTTAAAAATAGCTGTATGAAGCAATTCCAACACATCATTCAACACATTTGAATCCGCTAAATAATGGTCATTGACTGACTCAACATTCATTAAAACTGTGTGCTCGTTTCCACGCTTTGCTGTATCAAAATATAAAATGGTACCGAACAGATCGTCTAAATAGCTGCGAAATGCTGCGGATGTTTTGAATCTTTCATTCGAATGCTGTAAGACATTCGTTAATACCGTTCGTTCTGCTGCATCTTTCTCTGTAAGCGGACGTCTCCATTTAATCGAAAAATTGACCGTTTTAAACTGGGCCGTTTGTCGAATATGCAAGGAAACGCCTTTCGCCAATTGTGTCGTTAAAAACAAAAAAACTCCTCCTGACTACCTATTAAATACAGTACTATTCCCTACTACTATACATGTGAATATGCGCATAATGCAAAATTATTATACGACTTTCAGGAAAACATTCCCTCTAGCAAAAA
>DEQA01000140.1:8219-8636 GCA_002359075.1 Planococcaceae bacterium UBA3378 | reverse complement strand
AAAAAAACGTTGCAAGCGTTTTCTTGTTAAATTTAAACAGGATTTTATTAATTAGTGCAGTCTAATGCTACAAGAATTAGGCAAATGGTTGTAGTAATGATAGAGCTCAAAAGTTTGTCTTCGCTTACCAAAAGAAATGACAAAAGAAGCCTCCCAAAAGTTCAGTAAACTTTTGAGAAGCTTCCGTTAAAATCCTTTATGCTAGCAAATGCTAATTTTTCACTTTCACCTTACAAATGTTTTGAAAGTGTATTACATCATTCCCGGCATGCCGCCCATGCCGCTCATATCCGGCATACCTGCGCCAGCTGGCTCTGGAATGTCTGCTACGACTGCTTCTGTTGTTAAGAATAGGGCAGCTACTGATGCAGCGTTTTGTAATGCTGAACGAGTTACTTTCGCTGGGTCTACAACACC
>DEQA01000140.1:0-8035 GCA_002359075.1 Planococcaceae bacterium UBA3378 | reverse complement strand
ACTTGTTCTACTGCGCTGTATACGTTTAGAAGGGCAGTACCACCACCGGATACGATTCCTTCTTCTACCGCAGCACGTGTAGAGTTCAATGCGTCCTCGATGCGTAGTTTACGTTCTTTTAATTCTGTTTCTGTTGCAGCTCCAACTTTAATGACTGCTACACCACCAGCAAGTTTCGCAAGGCGCTCTTGTAATTTTTCTTTGTCGAACTCTGAACTTGTATCTTCAAGTTGTGTACGGATTTGTGCAACACGTGCTTCAATATCTGCTGTATTGCCTTCGCCTTCGATAATTGTTGTATTATCTTTTGATACGACAACTTTTGATGCACGTCCAAGAGAAGTAATATCAGCTAATTTTAAATCTAGGCCAAGCTCTTGTGTAATCACTTGTCCACCTGTTAAAATGGCGATGTCTTCAAGCATTGCTTTACGGCGGTCACCGAATCCTGGTGCTTTTACTGCCACGGCATAGAAGATACCGCGTAATTTATTCAATACTAATGTAGCTAACGCTTCGCCTTCTACATCCTCAGCAATGATTAATAATGGGCGGTTTGTTTGTTTTACTGATTCTAATAATGGCAGAATATCCTGGATGTTTGAGATTTTTTGGTCTGTTACTAAAATGAATGGATTGTCCAGTACGGCTTCCATTTTATCAGTATCTGACACCATATAGTGAGAAAGGTATCCGCGGTCAAATTCCATACCTTCTACAACATCTAATTCTGTTGTGAAACCGCGTGATTCTTCGATAGTAATAACACCATCGTTACCCACTTTTTCCATCGCATCTGCAATGTATTGACCAATTTCTTCGTCTGCTGAAGAAATGGCTGCTACTTGTGCAATGGACTCTTTGTTTTCTACTGGACGTGCGATTGCTTGCAGTTCAGTAAGAGCAGCTGCTACTGCTTTATCGATCCCTTTACGGATACCTACAGGGTTTGCACCTGCTGTTACGTTTTTTAACCCTTCACGAATCATCGCTTGTGCTAAAACTGTTGCAGTTGTTGTACCGTCCCCTGCAATTTCATTAGTTTTAGAAGCAACTTCCGCTACTAATTTTGCTCCCATGTTTTCGTATGGGTTTTCAAGCTCGATTTCTTTTGCGATCGAAACACCGTCATTTGTAATTAATGGAGAACCAAATTTTTTCTCTAATACAACGTTGCGTCCTTTTGGCCCGAGTGTTACTTTAACAGCATCTGCTAATTTATCAACACCCGCCATCATTAATGAGCGTGCTTCTTCTGAGAACTTAATGTCTTTTGCCATTTAAAATACCCTCCTAAAATATCAAGCTTTTTATATAGAATGTAGTGTATACCCGCATGCCCAAACAATATGAGCATCGATATACTACGTATAGAAATTTCTGAATTATGCTAATACAGCTAAAATGTCACTTTCACGTAATACTAAGTAGTCTTTGCCGTCGTATTTCACTTCTGTACCTGCGAATTTAGAGAAGATGACTTCATCGCCAACTTGTACATCTAGCTCGACACGAACGCCGTTATCTAATACACGGCCTGTCCCCACTGCTACGACTTTACCTGTTTGTGGCTTTTCCTTCGCTGAGTCAGGTAATACAAATCCTGAAGTTGTTGTAACCTCTACCTCAACTGTTTCGATAATGATACGATCACCTAATGGTCTTAACAAGTGAAACAACCTCCTACAAATTAATATTGTCTATTTACTTTATTAGCACTCAACACCAGAGAGTGCTAACACATTTTCTATATTAAAGAATTTCTTTTTTTTTTGCAAGCAGGAACGCAAAAAAATTTTGTTTTCTTCCCGTATTCCTCTAGAATAGAGGTAACGCTTATATATCATAGTCATTGACAGAGGGAGTTATTCATATTGGAGCCAACATTTACTGAAAAGAAAAAGTCATATAAAACAGCATTTTATATATTGCTGACGTACGTTTTTGTCTTTCAATTATCCGCCCTCCTGCTTCGCCTGCCAGGGGCCCAGGACTTCGTGCTTGGCTTAATAGACGCACCGATAGAGGAAAAGGGGTCCATCTTGGCGGGATGGTGGACATTTATTTTCGGTATTATTTCCTTGATTATCATTGCGCTGCTCGTCATGCGTGACAAAGAGTTCTTTAATATCTATGAAGGAAAAAAGGCCTCTACAACCGAGGCAATCGGCTGGGGAATCATTGGTTTCTTCATGGTATTTTTCGGTCAGATGATTGGTGCGGCTATTGAGCTGGCCATTGGCATTAAGGGCGGTTCGGAAAATACAGCCACTTTAGTAGAGGTTGCAAAACTGGCACCCATCATGGTAATCTCCATCGCCATTATCGGACCGATTTTGGAGGAATTCGTCTTCCGCCGTGTTGTCTTCGGTTCATTCATCCAGACACAGGGCTTCTGGCTCTCTGCTATCATCAGTTCTGTTGTATTTGCGGCAATCCATTTTGAATTTACCCACATTTTGCTCTATGCAATCTGCGGACTGGTCTTTGCCTTTCTTTATTACAAAACAAAACGTCTGTTAACATCTATTGTTGCCCACATTTTGCTGAACAGTTTTGTAAGCTTCGTGAATTTGAATGCCGATAAGCTACAGCAGATTATGGATAATATGCCGCAATGAAATAAGGCTTCTCTCGGGAGGCCTTATTTTTTCTCCCTATATCTGAGGGGATGTTGTAAAACAAGGATGGTTCATATAGCTTGTTAATAAGAAAAATTATCCGACTTCCTCCGATGCCCTTCTCTTTTTTCCCCGCCTGCTCCATCGTCTCAGCTTTTCATCCAACCCGCCTGTTCCAACGATGACGGCTGCAATGATGAGAGAACAGCCGACATACTGCTGTATATGCATCTTTTCCCTAAGGAAAACATAAGCACCGATCAATGCGAAAATTGTATTGAGGTTAGTGAAAATAGCACTCTCTGCTGCTCCGATATACTTAATAGCAATATTGTATAGACTATGCCCGATCGCTGTTGCCAAAACGGCAGATGCGATAAAGATGCCGATTATAAAAAGGTCAACCTGAAGGAACTGTTTATAGGCTTTCGCATCGTATATGAGTCCCATGACAATGATCGCGACAGAACCAATCGTCAGCATATAGGCTGTCATTAAAATGGGGGAAATGACTTCCGTTCCCTTTCTTATTTCAAAGAAGCTGAAAGCCTGCAGGAAGATCGACAGGAAGACAAATAAATCGCCGAGCTTCAAGGTAGACAGATTCGTCATATCCTCGATAACCGCAATACCAATACCGAAAAACCCCAAAATAAAACCGATTGTCTTAAATACTGTAAAGGTCGACGCCCGAAATACAATCGCTAACAATGCTGTAATCAATGGGCTTAAACCACATATGAGCGTCGCCTTTGTCGCAGTTGTTTCCGCTATTCCGACAGCCATAAAAAAGTGATGGCATACGACGCCAAAAAATGTAGCCACGAAAATCGGCTTCCATGGCATATTAGGTACCGAGAGCTTCTGCTTGAATAGCCATAATAATAGGAACACAGTTACCCCAGCAATGAAAATTCGGCACCCCTGCATGATCAACGGTTGAAAATTAGCCGTCAATATTTTCAGCATCGAAACATTCAGTCCCCAGCAAATCATAACGAAAATTAATATTGCATATACGTGTACATTCTTCACAAACTCCCCCCATAAATACAACCCGTGCCAAACTGATACGGGCTGATGCTTTCCTATGTGTAAAAAAAGCAGGCAGAGTCGAAAGGACCCCGCCTACCTTTATGCTACTTAACATCGAGCAAATCCGGTAAAAACGTAGAAATGGCTGGAATGTATGTTACCAGCAGCAGTACGATGATAGCAGCCACTATAAATGGCATAGCTCCTCTTGAAATTTCCATGATGTTGGATTTGGAATAGCCTGCCGCTACATAGAGATTCAGTCCTACCGGTGGTGTAAATAGGCCGATCGCTAGGTTGATCGTCATGAATACGCCAAATACAGTCGGATCCACTTCCAGCATCGTCATGATCGGCAATAGAATTGGCACAAAAATATAGTATGCCGAAATGGCATCAATGAACGCTCCTGCGATCAATAAAATAACATTGATCAATAATAGAATCATGATTTTATTGTCTGTAATGCTTAGTATTACATCCGTAATCGTTTTGGCAATTTGCTCTGTCGTGACTATGTATGCAAATACTGAGGCTGCACTGACAATCAGCATGACGACCGCCGTCTGAATAGAAGCTTCCCTGAAGACTACCCACAGCTTGCGGAAATATCCTTTTGGCGAGATGATCAGCCCCACAATCAAGCTGTACACCACCGCCACTACTGCCGATTCAGTAGGAGTAAAGATTCCTCCATAAATACCCCCTAGGATAATTACAGGAATCATCAGGCCAGGTAGCGCCTTCAAAAAGGCATCCCAACGTTCCTTGCCCGTATGTTTGCGGACAGCTGCCGCTTCGGCAGGAACGAACAGGCCCTTCTTAATATCGCGCACTCGCACATATAAAGCGGCCAAGTAAAGTGCGACTCCCACCAGGATTCCAGGAATGATTCCCGCCATGAATAGGCGGTTGATGGTAATCGGCATCTGGCTGCCTGCGACCAGCGCAAAGATGATGAAGGCAATCGATGGTGGGATGATGATTCCGATCGCTCCCGCCGCAGCTACGAGCCCTCCGGCAGTTTCCCTGCGGTACCCATTTTTGACCATTGCAGGAATTAAAATCCCACCGATGGCAGCTACCGTTGCCGGACCAGAGCCCGAGATAGCAGCAAAGAAAATAGCTACGATGACTGTAACCAATGCAATACCGCTTTTCCGATGGCCCACTAGTGATTGTGCAAAATCAATTAAACGCTTCGATATCCCAATATGTTCCATAATGACGCCAGCCAGGATGAAGAACGGGATAGCCAATAAGGTGAATTTCGCCACACTTGTATACATGATGTCAGTCAGTACTTCAAAGCTGCCGACTCCATTGTCCAAAAACAAGACGACCATCGAGGAGAAACCAAGCGCTATAGCAATCGGGGTACGCAGCATTACAAGTAGAATGAACACTCCGAACAAAATTAATGCCGTCATACTGTTTGGTCCCCCTCTTCCAAGGTTTCCTTACTCTTCAAAACGCTCTTTGCCTCTTCTAAAATGACCTGAATGGTACGGACTACACACATGAACGTACCAATCGGCAATGCCAGTGACAGCACCCATTGCGGCATCCCCAAGGCAGGCGTTTTTTGTCCCATCTTCATTTGAAACTGCACCATCTCTATACCGTACCAACAAAGGACGCCAAACAACAATAGTCCCATCAGGCCCGTAAAAAAGACGATAAATAACCGAACTACCCAATTTCCCTTGTCAAAAAAAAGCGTAAAGCCGAGATGGGCGTATTTGCGCACTCCAACCGCCGCTCCAAGAAAAGTGATCAGCACCAGCAGATTGATCGTGATCTCTTCTGTGAAAGAAATCGAAACCCCTGCCATGTTCCTCATTACTACATTTAAAAAAGTGATCGCTGTAATGACTGCAAAGGTGATTACTAGGACGACCTCCTCAAAATACTCCAATACCTTCATATGTGCACCACCTTATTCTCCTTGGAATGCTTTAAGTAAATCTTCACCCCAAACATCCGTATACTTCTCGTAAATCGGCTTTGATGCATCCTTGAATACCTGCAGCTGCTCTTCTGACAATTCGTTCACTTTCATGCCTTTCGTTTTCAGCTCTTCCAGCTGTTCGGCTGCCCGTTCACGGTTAAGCTCTACTTGGTAGACCGCTGCCTCTTTCCCTAAACGCTTGAATAGTTCCTGATCCTCTTCGCTCATAGAATCATATAGGTCCTTGTTGATCCCCAATACAAGCGGGTCATAGGAGTAGTTCCATAACGTCAGGTAATCTTGCACTTCATCAATTTTGGATGAATAGATTACATCAATCGGGTTTTCCTGACCGTCAATCGTTCCTTGTTGAAGAGCCGTGAATACTTCCGACCAGGTCATTGTTGCCGGATCGGCGCCGTACTCTCGGAATAAATCAGTGTACATCGTGATGCCAGGAATGCGCATTTTCATGCCCTTCAGATCTTGCGGCGTCTGGATTGGTCCATCGTTATTTGTTATTTGACGGAAACCATTCTCCCCATAGCCTAAAGCAACTACATTCTTCTCCAACAGAAGATCGGAAAGCATATTTCCACCTTCTCCAGCAAAGGCAGTATCCACTTCGTCCAAAGATTCAAACAGGAACGGCGCACTTACTACCCCAAACCTTTCATCTAAAACGGAATAAATGATGGTCGAGTTGAACGTCAAATCAATGGATCCTTTCGCCAAGCCTTCAACCGCCTTGGCAGAATCGCCGCCTGACAGCTGCTCATTTGCATACACGTCAATCGAGATTCGTCCGTCCGTCTCTTTTTCGATATCATCCGCCAACTTTTGTGCACCGGCAAACCACGCTGTCGTATCTGCCACTGTCACGGACATTTTCAAGTCATATTCTTTGTCCTCTGCATCTTTAGATGAACCTTCTCCATCATCTCCACAAGCTGACAATAAAGCTGATAGGGCTAAAGCGGAAATCAATGCCCATCTTTTCTTTGTACCTTTCACTTCTCAAATCCCCCTCATGTTCTTCTCTTTAGTAGCAAGATATTTGTACTCTGTAAACTATCTATTCACCCTGCTTTCTGTACCATACTAATCCTTTTGAAATATATATAATTCTATTATTCTGAAAAATTAAATTATATGTTAAAAAGAACATATTTTTTTACAATATGTTAGTTATTATTGTCCTATTAAACAAAAAAGCTACTTACCTATGTAATGTCTTTTATACAAAAAAAGCGCAATATATAAGGAGGCTTGGTCTTTTGTATTGTGTAAATCCACCTGTAGTACTTTCTCGATTTTCTTTATCCTGTACTTAAGGGTATTTTTATGGATATGCAATTGATCCGCCGTATCTTTCATCGATTGGTTGCTATTTAGCCATACCTCTAGGTTTCTCAGCAATTCAAAATCGTATAAGACCGGTCCCAGTATGCGCTTTACATACTCTTCACGTTGCTGCTTCGTGCTATTAAGCAGTAATAACTCAAGCTTCAAATCTTCTTCGAATACGATGGTCCTTTCAGCCGAGCAGACTATCAGAGCCTTGGCAGCCTCCTTGTAGGATTCGGATAATTGATGCAGCGGATAAACTTTCCCGACACCGATCATCACATGAGAATGCGTCAACTCTGTCAGCTTCCGATATAATAGCAGCAAAGCCTCTTCCAATCGAGCTCGGGCCATTTTAGGAACGAGGAGAACCATTTGATTGATGTTCCACCTTGTTATAATTAGTTGAGGATGAATCATCTGGGTATGTATCAGATGCCGAATGACTATTGCTTCTATTTCCGTATCCACCTCAATGATGACGGTTCTCTCATAAATGGCTTCTAACTGCAGTCTTTCAAGCTGTTGCCCTATCGCTTCCTTTGTCAGTTGTCCATCCAGTAGCTCTGTCAGAAAAAGTTTTAATAATTGTGTTTCCGGATTATAATCTTCGCTGATCAAAGCCTTTTCAATCAACATTTCCGCCATTTTCGTCATAATCTTGCTAAAAGGCTCAACCTGTGTAATCGGCCCTTCTATTCCCAATACTCCTAATGGAATATCATCCATTAAAAGTGGAGTTAAAATCTCTTCCCTTGCTCCCTTTAGGATTTGCGCTTGTAGCGGTGAAATGTAAAGAGGTCTACGTTCCCGCATGACAGGGAACACCCCCTCATGGAATTGGTTAAGCCTATTTTCCTCTGTCCCAGCGATAATAAATCCATTTGTATCACTAATAATAATTGGAGTATTAATCAATATTCTTAACTCTTCCAAAAGCCGCTTAGCAATCATTTGAATATCCATCATGTTAACACCTGCTTTAAGTTAGAATTTTCAAAATAATTAATCTAAAAAAAGAAGGATTACCTCAACATAGGCATCCTTAATTTTCTCTCAATTCTTCTATTTGTCTTTTTTG
>DEQA01000181.1 GCA_002359075.1 Planococcaceae bacterium UBA3378 | reverse complement strand
CAGTTCTTCGGCAGCGGCAGATGTCCGCAGCCAGAAGAGGAAATTCTCAATGGCGGAACATTTTATGATTATTATCAGACAAAGGATGGACGTTATTTCTCCGTCGGCAGCTTGGAGCCCCCATTCCGGAAGCTCCTATGTGAAGTCTTGGATATTCCCGAACTCATCGATAGTACGTTCAATGATTCCTATTACACACAAATGCGTTTTAAAGAGGCTTTATGCGATGCCTTTAAATCGAAAACATATGCAGAGTGGCTCGAGGTTTTCAACGAAGACTTCCATGGCTGCGTCGAGCCGGTTTTGACCTTTGAGGAGGCATCTGAACATCCGCAGCTCATCGCCCGCAATATGGTTGTAGAAGTACCGAAGAAGGACGGAACAACACAACGCCAGATCGGTACGGCTCTTAAATTTGACGGAGTAGAGCCTATTTATAAATTTACCGGCGTTAAAATGGGGGAGCATACAAATGAAATCCTGCAAGAGCTCGGCTACTCGGAAGCATCGATCACCGACCTGAGGGAAAAAGATGTCCTTACCTAACAATACACCATTCTATTTTAAAGAAGTCGGCAAGCCGACCTGCAGCAAAAGGCAGGCCGGCTCTTTTTATTTCCTGTAGAAACAGCAACAAGGCCCCATACTTCCGGTACATAATGATTCCACTCTAAACTAAATCATGGGACTTCATCATAAATTGGGGATAAGCGCGTGCTTAAAAATCCAATGGTTTCGGGGCGTATCCCCGAAATCATTTAGTTGGAGCCGTGCCCCCAGGAAAGCGTCCAGCCAGAACGGAAATCAACCCCATGTTACGGTGTTTAAACTAAATAATGGAATAAACACCTATTTATTGAATCTTTTTTCGTTTTTATACGTAATAAATTAAGAGGATTGTAAGAATTTCTTTCCTTTTTTGAAAGATATGAATGCTAATATAGAAGGGATACTGTAAGAGGTGATTGTATGAAAAAAACGATTTATATCGTCTTGACGGAAACAGGCTCTATATTATCGCGGGCCATTCAACTATACACAAAAGAAAACTTCAATCATATATCTATAGCATTTGATGCAGACTTAAAAGAAATGTACAGTTTTGGCCGCAGACACGAAAACAACCCTCTCATAGGAGGATTTGTTCAGGAGGATGTGCGGTCAAAATTATTAAGAAGCGCTAACTGTGCCATTTATGAATTTGAAGTTTCCAGCGAACAATACGAAAAACTGCGTATGGAAATCTCCCATTTCAAACAGCATCAGGCGCAATATAAATACAATTTTGTCGGCCTTCTCTGTGTTGCCTGTAAAATTCGGCTCAAGCGTGAGTATGCGTTTTTCTGTTCTCAATTTATTGCTACATTGTTCTTACGTACAGGCATTACTTATAATATTTGTCCTTATTTTACAAAGCCGACCGATTTCAAAAACATGCAAGGCTTTCAGCTTCTCTATAGAGGAAACCTAAAAGAATATATGCAGATCCCCCGTACTAATCCCATGCCAAATATCCCTGTATCCTCTATTATCAAAATTGCCTAGAGCGGCCCGATTCCCGTTTTGTGAGCCGGGCCCTTCATTTTTAAAAAAAGACAAAAAAACAGTATAGCAAAGCATTTTTAAACCAATATAAACAGACGATCCTTTCCGCCCTATTTTGTAAAGCCAATGTAAATTTCCTGTTGCAAATTTGTAATCCGATTTACTTCTATATAGAGAATCGTAATAATATAAGGGACAACACGATCAGAGGTGACATCATTGGAAATCAACTGGCAAGAAATGATATTTCAGTTTCTTGGAGGCCTAGGTCTTTTCCTTTTTGCTATTAAATTCATGGGTGACGGGCTGCAGAAAGCCGCCGGAGACCGTCTACGGGATATTTTAGATAAATTTACAACGAACCCACTTATGGGAGTTCTAGTAGGGATACTTGTTACTGTTCTTATCCAGTCAAGCTCGGGCACAACTGTTATTGCGGTAGGCTTGGTAAGTGCAGGATTTATGAAGCTGCGCCAGGCGATTGGTGTTATTATGGGAGCCAATATCGGAACAACAGTGACAGCCTTTATTATTGGCTTTGATGTCGGTGAATATGCTTATCCGATTATGGCACTTGGCGCTATTCTCCTGTTTTTCTTTAAGAAGAGCACTATACAAAATATTGGACAAGTCATTTTCGGATTTGCAGGGATTTTCATCGGGTTGGAACTAATGAGCGGCGGTATGAAACCGCTACGCGATTGGGAGCCGTTTTTGGATCTGACTGTCCAGATGAGTGATACACCCATTTTAGGTGTTCTCGTGGGGACAATTTTCACGTTAATTGTTCAGTCTTCCTCCGCAACAATCGGTATTTTACAGGGATTATACGCTGAAGGCCTCATCCCTCTTAGCGGAGCTCTTCCTGTACTTTTTGGTGATAATATCGGAACGACCATCACGGCTATTTTAGCTGCTCTCGGTGCCTCTGTTGCCGCGCGCCGGGCAGCCGCAACACATGTATTATTTAATGTAGCAGGTACTGTTACCTTCATGATTTTCCTTACGCCGTTCATTGCCTATATAGAATGGATTTCAGGCGTTTTAGGACTGGAGGAAAAGATGCAGATTGCCTTTGCGCACGGAACCTTTAATATCATTAATACACTTGTGCAATTACCGTTGATCGGTGCTTGGGCTTGGCTCGTAACACGCCTAATCCCCGGACAGGATACAGCCATTGAATACAAACCGAAATATTTGGATTACGGACTCATCAGCCAATCTCCATCCATTGCCATTGGACAAGCAAAGCAGGAAATTATCCGTATGGGCGAATACGGCATTCAAGGGCTGCAGGAAGCGTTAAACTATTTAAATACATCGGACAATAAACATGCCATCCTAACAAAACAAATAGAAGAGGCGATCAATAATCTCGATCTGAAATCGACAGATTATTTAGTGACCCTCTCCAAGCAATCCATGTCCAATCAGGATTCTATCGTCCATCATGCCTTATTGGAAAACATTCGGGATATTGAACGGATCGGCGACCACTTTGAAAACATTGTTGAACTTGCTCAATATAAAGAAAACAACCGCTTGAAGCTGAGTGACGAAGCCCTGCGGGAATTAAATGAAATGTTTGAGCTTACATTAGATACCGTATCGCTGGCAATCCGCTCCCTCGATAAACAAGAGATTACCTTTGCAAAGGAAGTTCTCGCAAATGAAGAGATTATTGATGAAATGGAACGCAAGCTCCGTAAACGGCATATTAAGCGTTTAAATGAAGGAATATGCTCTGGTTCGGCGAGCATTATCTTTGTGGATATCATCAGTAACCTGGAAAGAATCGGGGATCATGCCGTCAATATTGCACAATCCGTGCTGGAAACAAGTTAACGTTCATTTATAGGTGTATGCTTGTCTTCCTGTAAACGGTGACAAATCAACCCGCAAAGTACTGAATGCTTTGCGGGTTTTTGTATTAATCATATTGACGTTTTACATATTTAAAAATCCGGGCATTCTTTAACATGCTTTTCGGAAATTGGGCTGTTACTACTACTAGACCAGGGAAGCGGCCGATTTCGACACCCCCTGTTAAGGTCACGCGGTTTTTTACTTCCTCCATTGGCGCTTCTACAAGATTGGCCATACGTTGAAGAGCATTTTCCGTGGCAGTATTTATTGTAATACCCGTCCCAATAACGGCAATGGGAAAGGCCTCTTCCAATTGCTTTATACCATATTCTTCTGCAACATCCCGGGCCTGTTTTCTTTCTTCTTTTGTAAGTGGCTTTGCTAAATAAGGGAGATCCTCTTCATTTGGCAGCAAAACAGGCCCTTCTACTTTTACCTTTTTCAATACACTGACCTTCACCTGCACGATGCCCGATACATTCGTTGCATGGCCTGCCGGTTGCCCTGCACCTTGCATGGCATGAATATCCCCAAGATACAGCCCTCCTCCTTTGACGAGAACGGGACAAATCAGGATCGCTCCCTCTCGTACTTGTGGAAGATGTAAATGCCCGTCTGTGCGGTGGATCTCCAGCTCTTGCTCGGTTATTTGCAGCTCATGGTCGGCATCCACAAGTAAAAGCCCGCTATCGCCTGCATTATGGGATGCCGGAATGGCCTTGGAAGGTACTGTTCCGATTTCCGCGATGAAAGGACGTACACGGGTAGCTAACCCTGCTAAATCACTTGGTGCCATACTTACTACCGGATTTTGTACTGCTTTTTCCGGCAATCGTAAATATCCTTCTGGATCGGTCCCAATTTTCCGAGCCCCCTCCTTGCCGACTGTCACACCGATTTTTCCTTTCGGATGAAAAGCCATCGTATAGCCATGGACAAATTTTATCGGGGCCGTCGGAGTATTGCATGTAGCACAGCGGATTGCTTCGGGGCCTACCCCGTTTACGATCGTTTGAGGATGAAGCTTTCCACACCCCGGGCATTTTACTTTTAAAAATGGATCGCTAATATAGCGGTCACCCATATATTCTTCCACACCTGAAGCTGTTGCTAACGAAGTGATGCGGATCGACTCAATTTCCACTACAAGGGAATCCCCGATTTCCGCCCCTTCAATATACACAGGCTTAGTCACTTCATGTCTGCCTTTTATAGCAGGTGTCAGCATAGGTCCCCAACAGCCTGGAGCTGTATTGGCAATAATGGTGCCGCCATCCCGTAAAGGCCCTATCAATTCGCTTTCCGGACCGACCAGTCCATCTGTAAATTCATTTACAAACAGCATTTCTGCTGGTTTTAGTAATGGTTCCTGCCCCTTTTCGGAAAGTAATTCATCTTGTTCTTCATGCATGCTCTTTCACCTTTTCTTTCCTGATTTTTCCTTACTTAAGTATAGAAAATGAGGCAAGAGAGTACAAGGGTTGTTCCATACTATTCACATTTTTCTCAAAAGTCACTTTTCATACTTTCTTTCTCTGTTAACCGATTGGCAACCCATTCTATTTTCCTCATTTCTTAGATGGCTAATTATTTCTACCCATATATCCTATACGTTATCCCGTTCCTTCTATCTCATTTTGTTACATCCGTAAAATGAATGTCATATATGTTGTATAACTAATTCACAAATACCGTTGTTGCAGTACATTCCACATCGAAAAAGGCCTATTTTTAGGCATTACATTTGTGTTAAAGATATGTTAAAAAACCCAAAATAGTAGTCTTTTGATGTATGATGAAGTCAGTTCCAAAGCATTTCGCATGACGTTCACATTCCGCAAAGTAGATAGAGCTACTTTTGAACGTGTATCCGAAATTCACTCACCCACATTTGGACATTGAAAAAACACCTCTATTTTGAACGTGAAAACCGCACTTCCAGCTCAAGAAGCGCGGTTTTTCATGTACGTTATTTTCCGTTTTCTATCATAAAAGTTTTTAAAATGAGAAAAAATCATGTTTTTCCTGTTCATTTTTCCTATTATTCTTTAGGTAAGGGAAAACTTATTTGTAAATAAAGTCATTTATTTTTATAATTTTGAATAATCAATCAATAGAGAATTCTATCTTAAAAAGGAGGTTTTCAAATTGAAAGAATTATATGGTGCATTATATATTCAGACGGACTTTATGAAAAAATACATAGAAGAAAAGTATGACTCTTATACGCTGTATACATACCTATTACGAAACGGCTATCAGTATAACTTTCATGTGCTGTCCTTCCTTTATGATTTATGGAATTATTTCTTCTTTAGAGAGGAAGAGCTTGTCCTGCACCCCGAGCATAATCTTATTTACGGCGCACGCTCTATGGCGTTAAGGCTCATCAGTGGGGACGAGACCATGCAGCGCTTAAAGGTTACTACACTCGGGCGCGCATCAGAATCTATGCTGGCAGCTATTTACTGCACCAACTTCTTTATTGACCAGCTGCAGAATTACTGTAAAGAGCTGCCTGAAGAAACATACAAAAAAATGAAAACCTATCTGTCTTTTGATATCGGCAAATTATTCGATGAGCAATTCAAACGAGTGGAGCCGTATCCTTCCCTTTTTGTAGAACTGCAAGCTGAAGTGATTAAAGAGTTTCATCAGCACAAGATGAAAAACGAAGCAGCCTTCTCCGAGCAATTGATGGAGATTTCCAAGGCAATTCGTGAATTCCATCTCCGCTACGAACAGACCTTTAGTCATCTTTAATTATTTACACACGGAGGGGCTGCATATGTTAGCGCATCATGTCATATCTGACGAAAAATCCATTCAACAGCTAATTTATTTAAACCATACAGGGCAATTTGAACAGTGCCTGCAGCAGGGCATGTTCACTTTACCTCACCTACATGCAGAAAAAAAGCAGGCAGCCGTACTATGCGAGCTGATCGAAGCTGCTTTCCAACTGTCGAAATTCCAGGAAGCTGCTTATTATCTACCGCTCTTAGAAAGGGCAGCTGCTTCGCTGAAGAATTCCGCTTTTTTACTGCGCCTCCTTTTATACAAAGGCCATTTTCATATACAGATCCACGGCGATGCCACAACAGCGCTAGCCTACTATAAGGAGGGACTGTCGCTCGCTTTTGAAATCAAAGCATATGACAGATTGGCGGAGTTTATTAAATATATCCTTCGTTATGTTGGAACAGAAGAAACGGCCGAAAAGCTGCTGCCCTTGGCGGAGCTGGCCTATATCTTTTCACAGCAGGCTGGAACAAAGCAAGAAACAGCCCGGCTATCAGCAGCTATGGCTCTTTTAGAATGCTATAGTCTCGCAGGGAAAGTGGAACCATTTGAACAGCTGGAAAAACAGCTTTCCATCCTTCCCTCCTTGCCAAACTTCCCCGGTGAATTGACCCGGCTCCAGCTATTGAGGGCAAAAATTTTGGCAAAGCAGGGGTATTATGCACAGGCATTTTGCTTCATGAAACGAACTACCCTGTATTATGAAAAGCAGCAGGAGTATTATCTTCTTTTGCAGCAGCTTGCCATCCAAAAGCAGCTTACTTCAGCGTTCATACCTGAAAAGACCGATGCCACTTGCCGAAAAATAGAGAAAATAAGAAAACTGGCCGAGCAGGCTTCTCTCCATTTTGAGTATAGTATGAAAAAAGAAAGGATATATAGCGAGGAAAAAGCTATTTGCCGTTTCCACGAATCGGTCGAAGAGCAGCTGGCAGATAAGGAGCCCTTCCTGTACTTGCTGGCATTTACAGAGGATGCCGCTTGCTATGAGGCGCTGCTCCATTATTCTTCCCCTAAACTGCCGCTTTCGGGAAACCGTATTCTTTATGTGTTCAAAGATAGCAGCATACCGGCTGACTTTCCGGCAATTGGCCATCCTGCTATCTGCCTGGCCGCTGTTTTCCCCCACGAGGTGTCTTCTGCCATGCAGCTTTTTCATAAAGCACATGCACGGATGTATTACATGATGCCCCATAAAAAATAAAACCAGGCCCGCTCGCCCGGTTTATCATCACGGCAAAGGTGGCCTTCACCTTTGCTTTTTATTTCTCTTTAGTAAGAGCCGATGCCCCCTCGGACATTTGTTACCCTTTCATAGCCCATTTTCTTTAACTGCTTACAAGCCTGGGCAGAGCGCATCCCGCTTCTGCAAATAACAACAATTTCCTTATCCTTTGGCAGATCCGAAAAGTCAGTCCCGAGCGGTATGTTTTGGAACTGTGTAATATTTCTTGATTGAAATTCCGCGGGCGTCCGCACATCGATAAACACCTTGTCCGGGTCACGCAGCTCCTGTTTTAATTGGTGGGCTGACATGCTGCGAATACCCTTAGCTGTTCTCATGCGCCAAAGTACAAATAAAGCGGCGGCTGCTACAATAATCAGTGTTTCCATAGTGCTCCTTCTCTGCTTTTCCTTATAGTTCATAAAAGAAAAGCCCTGTATTTAGCGGCTTTTTACTACTAGGTTGATCGCTTCCTGGATGGTATCGTTCATATCATCGTCCGTATCTGCTTCCTTAATACAGGCAAGAAGGTTATTGCTGACAATGACACCAATTGTGCGGTCTACGCCTGACCGGACGGCACTTAACTGCGTGATTACTTCCTTACAATCCTTCTCTTCTTCCATCATGCGTAAAATGCCGCGAAGCTGTCCTTCAATACGTTTAATACGGTTGACTGTTTTTGCATCGTACTTCAGTTTCATACGCCCCCTTTTCTTACCCACATTATATACCCCTAGCGGTACCCTATCAACTAGTTTAGCTTTTCCATAGTGGCAACGCTAAACATAAACGATCTGACAAAATGCCCTTTCTTTGTACACATTATGCTGCGGTTTTTGCAGGGAAAAAAGGCACCTACTAATAGGCGCCTCCTTTTATTCTGCTACCTTAAACCAGCCCGGAACCTTCATAATTAAATCCCACAAGGACTTCGGTATATCCAGCTCCTGCTCCTTGCTTACATGCAAGGCTGTAAAGATTTCATCTTCCTTCCCATTCGCGGCTTTTTCATACCACTCCGGATCCATGATAAGGGCGTGCCCCAGGGATATAAGAGGCACTATATCAAGAGCTGCTTCTACCTGTTCTACTGTCTGCAGGCCGCCCACTCCGATAACAGGGATACGTTCTCCAACCGCTTCTTGAATGACCGCTACACGTCCGCGCGTATCCTTGTCATCACGCATGGATTCTGCGCCAAATCGGTTGACTGATACATGCAAATAATCGATTTCTTTATCCGCCAGGGCATGGATGAACAGCACCGTATCATCGATCGTGATACCCGGCTCCTCTTTTTCTTCAGGACTGAAACGGTAGCCGATCGCAAACGGCTTTTTAGCATGCTTGGCAACGATCTCCTTTATGGCATCCACTACAGCCAACGGAAATGCCATACGCTCTGCTGCATTCCCGCCCCATTTATCTGTGCGGCGATTGGAATGCGGTGAAAAGAACTGCTGCAATAAGTACGTATTGGCGCCGTGCAATTCAACCCCATCAAATCCTGCTTCAATCGCCCTTCGTGCAGCTTCCGCAAAATCCTGAATAACCGCGTTTACTTCTTCCTCTGTTAACGGTCTTGGTGTTTCTGCATTCGGACGCATCGCCGGGATATCACTGGCCGATACGGGCTGCTTTCCTACTAGCTGGGAATTTGTCATCCGTCCTGCATGGAAGATCTGCAAAATCGCTTTCGCCCCTCCGGAATGAATAGCATCAGCTAATTTCTTCAGGCTGGGAATACGTTCATCAGACTCTACCCCCAACGAGTCGGGAAAGCCCACTGCCACTTTATTTATATAGGCACAGGCTGTAATGACTGCCCCAATACCGCTTTTGGCACGGCGGTGATAATATGCCAATTCCTCGTCTGTAACATCTCCATTTGGCTGAGAAGCCGAAATCGTCATAGGTGCCATAAGGATACGGTTATTTAGCGTAACTCCTGACCTCAATGTAAATGGTTGTGTAAATTTCATGTAAATTCTCCCCTTCCGCTCATTTCATCCCTTTGTGTTAGCAGGTAAAAAACAATCTGTGTGAAGTGTATAGTAAATGAGCCGTTGTTCTATTTTTATTCAACAACACACTGATTTACAGCATTTAGCTAAAATTATATACTTCCCGGGTTCTTTGCCCTTACCTATACCACGCTTTCCCTAGCTGAAACCTGTCAGAACCACCCCTGCTTAATGCCAGCTAAAAGCTATTTCTCCCCCCGAGCCTTCATTACCTTTATTTATACTTATTTCCATTAATTTCTCCACGATAAATAACTCTGAAAATAGCAGGGAAGAAAAATTCTTAATTTCTTATAGATAAACTACACTTTATGTGAAAAGAAAATACTGGTTACATACCAGCATCTTCATGTTTGAGCTCTTCCTGTACAAAGCGAAGAATCATTTCTTCCTCTTCCTCTTCCAAAGCAAACTCGAGTATTTCATTATCCGTTTTGTCGAGAAGGAAATAATTTAAAATACGTACTTCCTCGCCTTTTTGGCCAACAATGACGCGGGCTTCTATACCGGCTTCCGAATACAGCTCGTCCTCTTCATCCACTTCTATGTCTATCAAAAATTCATAGCGCTTGCCTTCGATAATATTTGTCGGATCTTTTATTTCTTCTACTGAAAATGCACCAATCTCCATATTTGTCACTCCTTCTTTCCCGAATCTCTCTTCTTAATCATAAACATTTTTTGTTTGGCGTCAAATGAACGATTCGCGCTACAATAGCTAGTAAAGGAGTGAAGGACATGAAGGAGTTATTTTATTACCAGGACTCGATGATGAAGGAGTTCTCAGCAGAGGTAGTGCAAACGGGGTCAGACGATAATGGTCACTATGTTGTGCTGTCCAATACAGCATTCTACCCGACTGGCGGCGGGCAGCCGCATGATACCGGATGGATCAATGATGTGCAGGTTGTAAACGTGGAAAAAGTGGAGGAGGAAATTCGCCATTACATAAGTGGAAACGTAGAAAGTCTCTCAGGAACTGTTGCCGGAAAGCTCGATTGGGCACGGCGGTTTGATCATATGCAGCAGCATACAGGACAGCATATCCTGACGGCGGCTTTCGTGGAGCTGTTCGGCTACCAGACCGTCAGCTTTCATTTAGGCACGGAGCTTGTTTCGATTGATTTAAATACAGCAGACGTAACACCAGAGCAATTGGCTGCGGCTGAAAAACATGCAAACGATATTATTTTGGAAAACCGGCCGATTGAAACAAAATGGGTAACAAAAGAGGAATTGGCGCAGTACAGCCTGAGAAAGGATGTCTCAGTCGATGAAGATATCCGCCTCGTGATCATTCCCGACTATGACTATAACGGCTGCGGCGGCACACACCCGACATCTACGGGACAAGTCCAGATGATTCAGATCATGGAAACGGAAAAAATGAAATCCAATATCCGCGTTCATTTCGTCTGCGGCGACCGTGTACGCAAGCAGCTCGCCATGCGCAAACATGTGCTGTCGGATGTTGCACGCCAGCTGAGCGTTCCGGAAAAAGAAGCCGGTTTGGCACTCGTAAAAGTAATGCAGACAGCAAAACAAACAGACAAGGCTTTAGCAGAAGCACGGGATGCACTTCTTGTTTACGAAGCGAAAGATTTGGCAGGCCATGGGGAAATCATCATTAGCGAAGCTTATGAAAACCGAACAATCCAGGAGTTGCAGAAGCTCGCCCGTTTTATCACAGCAGAAAATAGTAAAGCGATTGCCTTTCTTGCTGCCCACAACGCAGATAAGCTGCAGTTCGTCGCTGCACGCGGTACAGATGTGCCGGTATCAATGAAGAACATCTCAGGGAAAATTCTGCCTCTTATCAACGGTAAAGGCGGTGGAAATGACGCACTTGTGCAGGGCGGCGGCGAGAATATCCTATCTCCGCAAGACGTGCTGGTGGAAATGAAAAAGGCATTATCAGCAGGATGATGTTTACATGACAAAAAAGTAAACCGGCCTCCATATCCGGAGGTCGGTTTATTTTTACTTAGGCTCTGTTAAATTTAAATG
>DEQA01000230.1:1453-10353 GCA_002359075.1 Planococcaceae bacterium UBA3378 | reverse complement strand
ATTAATTATTTTCACAGAAAAAAAGAGCGCTTCCTCGCCTAAAGCTGCAATTAATGGAATAATACTGTTATTTTATTTGAAGAGAATAGGCTATTTTGATTGCTTTTCACAAGCTATGAATATTGCTAAAGTATAGGAGAACGTAAAGAATTCCCAATTTTGAACAGGAGTGAAGAAGATGAAAGTACCGAAAGCGTTGGAAGTCTACCGTGATACAATTACCAAAACAATGGAACCATTTGTCAAAGTAACTTTAAGCAAGGAAGCAGTCGGTATTACGTCCAGTAAGGTAGGGGGGAATCCTTATTTCCTGCAGGATGAACCATATCCTGTGAATGAGGAAGGGAAACCGCTTCATTTACTAGCGCAGATTAATTTCAGTGAGGTTCTGCCATTTCATGAGTACTTTCCCAAATCGGGTATGCTGCAGTTCTATATTGATGGCTATGATGATGTACTGGGGTTGAACTTTGATGACCAGACGAAACAAAGCCGTTTTCGTGTTATTTACCATGAACAGATTGAAAGTGATGAAAGCAAACGAATGCAGGATTTCTCCTTTTTAGAAGAGGAGGAAGAGGAAATGTATTTGCCATTTCTTCCGAATGAAGAATATAAGATGTTATTTGAAAAGACGGAGGCGCCGGTTTCCATCAGTGACTTCCGTATGGAACAGGAAGATATGGAGTTTGATGAAGCATTATGGGAGGCATATGAAGAAGCCTATCCGAGCCAGGGCCATAAAATTGGAGGATATCCATTCTTTACACAAGGCGACCCCCGCGAGTCGAAAGTATACCGAGATAAGCTGGTTTTGCTGTTTCAGCTTGATTCAGATGAGCAAAATGAGATTATGTGGGGCGACATGGGAGTAGGAAACTTCTTTATCAGTAAGGAAGATTTAAAGAATGGAAACTTCTCACACGTCCTGTATAACTGGGACTGCTATTAAAAAAGACCGGGCTGTGAACAGGCATTTTAGAAACCGTACTGAATCGATGCTTTTTATCCTAAAAGAAAAAGGTGTTCAAGAAAGAACAAGCTTTCAGAACACCTCCTGTGATGCATTAAGAAATATTGCTCCTGCGGTGGCCGCATCAACATACTGCCGCCGGAGGAGCGAAGGGTCTGTCTCAAAATGCCTTTTCAGACGGATCCTTTGTTATTCGCTTATGTCAGGGCGATTCTGGAATTGCTCCATCTTCTCCTCTAAATCATCTACCATTTTGATTAAACGATCGATATCCTCGACTTCTGTTGTTTCGGGATCGATTGCATCCAGTACTTCAAGGAAAATTTCCAACCGCTCTTTTAAATAGGTTACCTGTTGTTCTTTGTTTGTAATAGGATTTGACATAATAGGGCCACCTTTCGCATGTTACCGTTATCGTAGCTGATTTCAATATAAATTTCAATGCTTGTACATAATAAAGGAAATTCTCTAGTACTTATCCATTAATTTAATATTTTTTATATTTAGAATATTTACAATAATGAAGTGCTGTGTTATATTTAATTCAATTAAAGAAAAGGGGGGATGGTCGAAAATACGAAAACAATACTCATTCCATTGTAGAAAAGGAGGGAGTTTTAACACGTTTTTCGGCTAGACTTGCCGATGAAGTAGTTGAATGATTATGGGCCATAATGATATGTGAAGCTCTAGTAAACTTTTAAATGAAAAGGTTTGCTAGAGCTTTTGCTATGCCGGAAAGAGTACCGCTTGCTAGACTTCCTATGGTAAGATAATACGGATATCGAAGTAAGTGGAGGAGTTAGGAACATGATGTTGAATTATGAGCAACGGAAGTTTTGGATTTTAGTTATTATTGTATCCATCTCCGGTTTTTCTCAAGGGATGCTGATGCCGCTAATTTCCGTGATTTTTGAAACGGATGGCGTCTCTTCCACATTGAATGGGCTGAATGCGACAGGTATATACATAGGTACATTGCTAATCTCTCCATTTATCGAGCAGCCGCTGCGTAAATATGGCTATAAACCCGTGATTATTACAGGCGGTGCACTAGTATTTGTCTCTCTCTTTCTGTTTCCTTTCTGGAAAAGCGTTATCTTTTGGTTTATCTTACGCATGCTGATCGGCATAGGGGATCATGCCCTGCATTTTTCTACGCAAACGTGGATTACAACAGATGCAAAAAATGGGAATATCGGAAAGAGCATGTCCATTTATGGACTTTCGTTTGGTGTCGGTTTTGCAGTAGGTCCGCTTTTCGTACAGCTTATTAAATTTTCAGAGGCGCTGCCGTTTGTCATCTCCAGTGCTCTTTGTCTTATCGCATGGTCGCTTGTCTTCCTTGTTAAAAACGATAAGCCTGAAGCGTTGACAGGCGATGCAAGCAAAAATGGATGGAGCCGGTACCAGTTGGCTTTCAAATATGGCTGGATTGCCTTTTTGCCGCCATTTACATATGGATTTCTCGAATCCTCCCTCAATGCCCTGTTTCCTGTGTATGCGCTGCGGATGGACTACGGTGTTTCGTTTGTCTCCGTTGCACTGGCTGCCTTTTCAATCGGTGCTATTATCACACAGCTCCCATTAGGAATGCTGGGAGATAAAATAGGAAGAAGCAACGTGATTGTTAGCGGGCTTCTTCTCGGGACTATTCTTTTCTTTATCGGCAGTCAGCTCGAGCATTCAGCAACAGCTGTAACGGTATCACTCGCCCTGGCTGGGATGAGCGTAGGATCTTTGTTTTCGCTCGGTATTACCTATATGGCAGATTTGACACCGAAAGAACTGTTGCCAACAGGAAATCTGCTTTGCGGTATTTTTTTCAGTCTGGGAAGCTTAAGCGGTCCCATTTTCGGCGGATATTATTTGCAGGCAGTAGAAGGAGTCAGCTTCTTACTGCTGATTGCGGGAGTATTGTTCGCCGTTTTATGTACAAATATATTTTATAAAATGGCCTCTTCAAAAAAGTTCGGAATAGGCCGGTAATAATGAAAGAGAAAAGTCCGTCTCCAATTGTGAAGGAGAAGCGGACTTTTATGATATGGACAGAGCTATTACTATCTTGCCCAAATTAAAAAAGAATTATATGGAAAAGAAATAGTTTTTTCGAATAGTACAGGACAAAATTTCCGGTAGCAAGTCCGCTATTTTGTTTTATATAAAATCCGCAATGGCCAAAAATCATGCAGCCGGCAGAAGATTTAATGACCGCCTCGTATTGATCGGCAAACAGTGAAAAGAATTCTTCCTATTTATCCGCATGGTTATCATGTTTTTACGATCAACAATATGAAAGGGAATAATAAACGTTACATCATGATTGTAAAAACTCCTCAAAACTCATGGAAAATTGAAATCCGGTTATTCTAAGGAGCGAAGAGAGGAGGTTTATTTTTGGGTCGATATCTCATTCCCTTTTTGATAGCAGCTACGTTATACGTTCATTTCAGTCCAAGTAGTGCAGCAGCGAATGAAGAGCCATCCCGGGAAGATATTTTGCAGGAACGCATGGCTTATTATATCCATTTTGGCGACATTCTTGTTCCGTGGCATTATTTAGCGGCGATTGATCAATATGAACGGAACATCCAATCCGTCCGTTCCGACATTCCTAAAGGAGAAGGGGTCATTGCTATCCGGTTCTCCGAAGAAGACTGGGTAGGCCCGTTAAATCCGACTGATCAGGACACTTCACCTTTTCATATCAATTATTTCGGGGGACTGGGTATGGACGGAAATGATGACGGCATTGCTAATCCAAATGACGATGAAGACATATTATTTGCAATGGCAAGCTATCTTAGTCGATATGATTTAGATGAAGAGGGCTTCAAGCTCGCATTGTGGGATTATTATAAAAATGAAAAAGTTGTCAATCAAATCACTACCATTGCCGCTCTTTATAAGCATTACCATTCCATTGATCTTGATGCCCATGTATTCCCGATTCCTATACAACATCATTACAGCTACCGGGGAACGTGGGGCGCCAATAGAGGATGGGGCGGCAGAAGAAGCCATGAAGGAACAGACCTTTTTGCCGGCTATGGTACACCGGTTGTTTCTACGTCCTACGGGATTGTAGAAATAATGGGGTGGAACGATTTCGGCGGCTGGCGTATCGGAATACGGGATAATCATAACTCATATCATTATTATGCCCATCTTGGATCGTATAATAAAGAATTAAAAGTAGGGGATGTCGTAGAGCCAGGGACGATGATCGGAGCAGTAGGCAGCTCGGGCTACGGTAAGGAAGGCACATCAGGGAAATTCCCCCCTCACCTGCATTACGGTATTTATAAATTTGACGGCCGTACAGAGTGGGCATTCGATCCATACCCTTCACTCCAACAGTGGGAGAGACAAACAAAGAATAAGAAAGACTGACAGCGGTAATAATTCAGTACGGAAAGTCAAACAGACGGCGCAAGCCGTCTGTTTTCTTTCCTATATAGCGGTCAAACCGACAAATAAAAATTTTTTATACTCAGATTAAAAATACAGCAACAACGGTTGTAACAAGAAGACCGATGACCACGGGAACAAGATTTCTGCGGGCAAGCTCAAACGGGCTGACATTACAGATGGCAGCAGCGGGGATAAGCGCCCAAGGAATGAGGGTTCCGCCGCCGATCCAGATGGCAGCAATTTGGCCAAGCGCCGTTAATGTAGCGGTACCTTCCCCGATGGCTGTTCCAAATAAATTGCCGATGGAGCCGACCAGTGAGATACCGGAAAAACCAGAGCCGTCCAATCCCGTAATTGCCCCGACACCGGTCAGTGTAACGACTGCAATTTCCTTTGTTAACGGGACGACTGAAGCCAGAGCAACGCCAAGGTCATTTACAATGCCATGGGACGTTTTTGGCAAATAATCACCGATGATGGCAGTGAAACCGGCATCCCCAAGATAAAAGAAGGCCGCTATCGGAATAACGGGTCCGAATACTTTAAATCCAAACTGAAAGCCCTGTATCAAATAATTGGTTGACTTCTCCAATCCCTTCTTTTTATGGGCAGCCATACATAGCAATAGCAGAATAAATACAGCGGTCCCTCCCACTAAAGCCGTAGCATCTCCGCCCTGCAGATTGAAAGCTGCCATCGCAGCAACATCTAATAAAAAAGCAACAGGAATAAAGAAGGAGAAAAATTTTCTCTGATTTAGTGTAAGTAAGTTTTCTGCTTTTTCATGTTCAATTTGACTGTCATGTGTGCCGACTAATGGCAAACTGCCTCTTTTCATATCCCGCCGCAGCATAATGAAAGCGACAATAGTCGTGACAACACCCATCGTAATAACAAGCGGTATGCTGGCAGCTACTACGTCACCTACTGGAAGCCCTGCTGCATCGGCGGTCAGTTTAGGTGCTCCCTGAATGACAAAGTCACTTGATAGGGCAATTCCGTGTCCGAACAGATTCATCGCCATAGCCACTCCGAGTGCCGGAAGTCCGGCTCTTATGGCGACGGGCAAGAGGACAGCTCCTACGAGCGCTACAGCAGGCGATGGCCAGAAAAACCATGAAATGATCATCATTAAAATACCTATTGTCCAATAGGCGAGTGTCGGGTTTTTAATGATCCTTGTAAAAGGAGCAACCATTACCTCATTAATGCCTGTTGTGGTCATGACCCGGCTCATCGCTACAATAATGGAAATGATTAAAATAGTAGGCAGAAGTTCTGTGACCGCGAATATGAAGCTATTGAAAATGCCGCTGATGGAAGATGTCAGGCTTTTTGTTGTTACAATGGCAATGACAAAAATCCCTAAAATCGACACAATGGTTGTATCAAGGCGCTTTATCATAAATCCAATGATAAGGACAATAAACAGTACATATATCCAATGGAGAGCAATCAATTCAATCCCCATACGCTTCCTCTTTTCTTTTTATTTTAGGATATGGAGAGAAAAGATAGATGGTGAGTGCCTAAAAAGACTGGAAAAATCTTTTAATTGCTTGGGGAAATAGCCTAGGTACTCCTCAAACAGAAAATTCTTTTTAGATGCATCTCTCTTTTTTTAGCATATATTTTTAAGTAATAACAAATTTCTTTAGGAGTGAAGAAATGGGCGCTATACATGGGAAGGAATTCATTGATCGGCTGGATCGTTTAAATAATGAAGTTTGGTTTGACGGGGAAAAAATTGAAGGCAATATTTCTGAACATCCTGCTTTTAAAAAGATTATTCAGGCGAAGGCAGCTCTATACGATTTGCAGCATCGGCCTGATGTACAAGACGAAATGACATTTGTATCGCCTGTTTCAGGAGAGCGTGTAGGCATTTCTTATTTACAGCCAAAAACAAAAGAGGAGCTGCTGCAAAGACGGAAGATGATGGAGCATTGGGCAAGGCATACAGGGGGAATTATGGGAAGAAGCCCGGACTATCTGAATACGGTATTGATGAGTTTTGCCTCTTCGGCAGCTCTTCTTGAGGGGAAAGAGCATTGTTTTCCTGAACGTCTCCGGGCCTTTTATGAATTGGCGAGAGAGCAGGATCTTTCCATTACCCATACATTTATCACGCCTCAAGTCAACAGGTCGCAATACTACATGGAAAAAGAGGGGGAGCCTATTGCGGCCAAAATCGTTGGAGAAAATGAAGAAGGGATTATTATTAAAGGAGCGAGACTTCTTGCGACACAAGGAGGCTTGACGGATGAAGTGCTGGTATTTAGCGGCGGCAGATTTCCTTTTGAGGAAGAAGAGACCTTTGCCTTCTCTATTCCTTCCAATACGAAAGGTCTTCGCTTTATTTGCAGGGATACATTTATCGGGGGAGAGTCTTCATTTGACCATCCGTTAAGCTCAAAATATGAAGAAATGGATTCCATCGTTGTCTTCGATCGTGTCCTCATACCATGGGAGCGTGTTTTTTATTATAAAAATGCAGAAGCAGCAGGAAACTTTTCGTTTCATAGCGCATTTCAACCTTTCGCGAAACATCAAGCACTGATACGTCAAATGGTGAAGGCGGAATTCACGTTAGGTATTGCAGAGCTGCTTGTCCAAACAATCAATGTTAAGGAATATTTGCATATACAAGATAAAATAGCGGAAATTATTATTGGATTGGAAACAGTAAAGGCTCTCATAGAAAAGGCGGAAAACGATGCAGCGCTGGACGAATGCGGAATAATGAGACCTGCTATTATTCCGTTGAAGGTGGCTGGTCTGGCTTTTTCGAAGCTCTATCCGCGTTTTACCGAGATTATTCAATTAATCGGTGCCAGCGGGATGATTACATTACCGACAGAAAAAGCATTCCATTCTCCAATCCGAAAAGATCTGGATCAGTATCTTCAAGCGGCGAGCAGGCCGGCAGAGGAACGGGTCAAAATATTCCGGCTTGCCTGGGATTTGACGATGAGCGCGTTTGGCACAAGACAAACGCAGTATGAACGATACTTCTTCGGTGATCCAAATCAATTAGCGGGAGATCTTTATCAAACCTATCCAAAAAATGATTATGTAAAGACAGTCAGTAATTTTCTCAAGCTGGAAAAAGGGAACTAACTGAAGTGGGGAAAAAAGATTTCATAGCTTACGGTGTTTTATTTACAGGAAATAAGGGAGAAAATGAGGATGACTTCTGCAAAAAAGCAGAGGGTACATCCGGCTCCTGCTCTGTAAATGGACAGGATAGGGGAGCGAAAAGCAAGGAGTGATCCCTATGGCACTATGCTCATTATGTAATGCATTGAAAGAGGTAAATGAAAATTGCCCGAACTGCAGCAGGAAGTTGGAGGATGCGGGGAAAGTGTCTGATTATCTGGACCCATATGGCCATTACAATGACGCGGAAACCGTCAAAATGGGGGACGGCTATTCAAATACAGCAAAGGACCAAATATGTCCCCATTTACTTATCTGTAAGGAATGCGGATATGATCACGTAGTGTTTATACAGGAAGAATAGTCAAATTTACTTTAGAGAGCTCTATATAAAAAGGACACATCCTGATAGGAGTCGGGATGTGTCTTTGTCTGTTAAATTTATTTTGGTTCTTCGAAGTCAACTTTGCTATCCGCTTATAGCTTCACTTTTTCACCAACATGAATAAATTTAATTCTGATAGTTGATATCCTGGTTTGTAACGTATTTAAAAATTTTGAGATTTGTCCCCTCTAGCTGTTCCTTATGCAAATCAATCGCATTGATCCGATTAT
The DNA here is from genome assembly GCA_002359075.1 of Planococcaceae bacterium UBA3378. Lineage (GTDB taxonomy): Bacteria > Bacillota > Bacilli > Bacillales_A > Planococcaceae > Lysinibacillus_B. The sequence goes on along the minus strand of DEQA01000230.1, from coordinate 2,192 downwards.
TTTCATAAGTTCTATAATAATAAATACCCTTTTCTTGATCCATACAGGAAGAATAGGTTGTAAAATCCTCTAACCCTTCATCTGTAAGGATGCCTCCTTTCACCATTTTCACATAATCGAGCATGTGGAAAAACTGTGTAATGGCTTGTACATCTCCTTCAATTTTAGGCATATGTGAGCGAATATAAGCGATCCTTACAAATCTGGAAACTGAAGCAAAATCACCGGGTATACCTAATGTTCCAGCTCCAACGCCTAATGCTTTTAATGTATGCTCACCCCATTTGGCTTCTTTTGGAGAAGTCGGTGTCAGATGCAAATATTCATTTAAATTCGTTACATGCCAATCAAAAGTAGGGTTGTTAGTGATCACTCCGAGGGAATTGTCATATACAGTCAGGCGGTCTTTTGTTTTTTCTACCACAATTGATTTGCCTGTCTTGTCTGCAATCATCCAGTGAAGCATGGAAACGGGTGTTTTGTCATTGATAGGGCGATCCACAAGTTCCAAATTTTTAATGCCGTCCTTCACTTCTTCCACGGTTTCATGGTTGGATAATACCCATTGTATAAAGTCGTAGGGGGCAATATTATGTTTTCCTTCAACAGGTTCTTTCTCAAAGTATGCATATCCTTCAAAATTTAATCCTGCACAGGCAAGGCCGGCTTCATTCATAGCATCTGCCAGCGCAGGGTGGTTGTCAATTACCGTCCCCATGCCAATAATAGCCCGCTTATT
>DEQA01000230.1:0-1345 GCA_002359075.1 Planococcaceae bacterium UBA3378 | reverse complement strand
CTTCCAAAAAACCACTTACCCTCTTGGGATTGAATACTTAATCCTGTACAAATAGCAGCTCACCTCTTTTTTATCTTATTTTCCTATATATGCTTTTATCATGCAAAAATCAGTTAGACATTTGTAACCACTTATTATCCAACTATATTTTTCCCTGCTTATTAATTTTTATACAGCCTATGACTTATCGTAATCGTTATTGAATCGCTTTGTCTAAATCAAACTCTCCGAGAGTTGGTTCTAAGATACATTTTTTTCCTGAAAACCCTTTAGTTTCGTTAAATTTAATAGTAAAATAAACACAAAGAGTTATACCAATAAATTCCAACTCAGAACGCGTTATGCCCCTTAACTCTTCTTAATATTGAAGATAGAAAATACAGGAGGTAAAAATGAGCAGTTTTATTATTAAAAATGGAACAATTATTGATATTGAAAATGGCGGTTCTTATGTAGGTTCAATTGAAGTAGATAGAAATACAGTGAAAAGAATATTTAAAAGCGATGATGTGTTACCACAAGGTATGGATATAGTTGATGCTGAAGGTAAATATATTATCCCAGGTTTAATCGATATGCATTGCCATATTAATGATCGATTTGCTCCCCATTTCGTTGCATCAGGGGTAACGACAGTGCGAAATACTGCCGGTAACGTCCTCTTATTAAAAAACTTAATTGAGAAACCTGATGATGCACCAACACCACGAGTGTACGCATCAGATAGAATGATTGATGGAACACCTGGTCAATGGGGTCCAACTAGCTATGGGGCTCTTGTAACAGACGACCCAGAAGAAGCGAGGAAAGAAGTTCGTAGACAAGCAGAAGTTGGCGCAAAGTTTGTTAAGTTGTATGGATGGATTAAAAGAGACGTGATGGAGGCGGCTGTAGACGAGGCGAAGAATTATAACTTGGAAGTTGCCATAGATTTAGAAAATTCGAAGGATTTAACCGCTTTAGATTCAGCTGAATGCGGGGTTACTTGGTTTGAGCATGCATCTGGTTTTGCACATGCGATGTATAAAGGGTGGAATCTATTTGTAATAGACCAAGAGGAATGGAGCTATATTGATTGGGAAAATCCGGACCAAAGCGAAATAGAGGGGATTTGTGAGAAAATGTTGGCATACAATGTAAAACTATGCCCAACAATGGTCGTTTACAATCAATCTATTAAATACCCTGAAATTTGGTCTCCGAAAGATATGGTCATAGAATCCGCTACAAATATTAATTACCTGATGGATTATTGGAAACAACAAGCGGAACATGTAGATGCGATAAGAAAATATAATGCCAAAACACATCACTTAACGAAAGCTGTTGTTAAAACTTACTATGA
>DEQA01000238.1 GCA_002359075.1 Planococcaceae bacterium UBA3378 | reverse complement strand
TTAAACAACTTTATGACCGTTATACATTTCTATCATATTTTTTGTTCTATTCTTTTATATTTCAATCTTATTGCCGCTTTTAGTGCTATATGTTTTGCGTCAGCAAGTACTGCATTTTTTAATGAAGCAAGAATAAATACAAATCGCCCCAAACCTTTTCTAATGTTTGGGGCGATTGTTATTGTATAAAATCAGCTAGATGTGGAGAAGGATAGTTTGTCAATCGCCTCCACCGCCATCTCCACCGTCTCCACCTCCGCTATCTCCGCCTGAATCCGAGAAGGAGAAGAAATCCCATATGGAGTCGGATGAACCGCCATCATGGGCGTATTTGTTTTTTCGCTTACGCTTCTTTTTTCCTTTTTTCTGCTGTTTTGGCGAAGGCATAAACCATTTGTGTAACTGTAGCTTTTTCATCAGAAATGAAAGAGCAAAATAGAGAAGAAGGACCAGTACAACGATTGAGGAAAATATCGATAGAAATGTCATTTACAATCAACCCCTTACTTCTTAAAACTTCCGGGTAGTCCCTTTATTTAGATACAAACAAATCAGAGAGTAATCCTTAAATATATTGGTCAAAAAATTCAAGCATTTTTTGGTAAACAAGAATTTCATTCGCTTTCTTCGAGAAGCCATGCCCTTCATCAGCAAGTACCATATATTCCACGACGCGTCCTTTTTCTTTTAATGCCGCAACGATTTGGTCAGATTCTTTCTGTACAACACGCGGGTCGTTTGCGCCTTGGATCACAAGCATTGGCTTCGTCATACCATCCAGGTACGTAATCGGGGAGTCGTTCGTCAGCCGTTCCTTATCCTTCTCGGGATTGCCTACCCATTGGTCCATGTAAGGTTTCCAGAACTCCGGCACGGAATTGATGAAGGAAAACAGATTACTTGGTCCGAAAATATCAACGACCGCTTTAAAGTAATCAGCATGACGTCCATGCAGTAAAAGCGCCATATAGCCGCCGTAGCTGCCGCCTAATAACAGCAGTTTTTCCCTGTCGGCATAGCCGTTTTGTATAAGCCATTCCACACCTTCCAAGTTATCGAGTCTCGGACCGTGCCCCCAATCTCCCTCTACCATTTTCATGAATTGCAGACCATAGTTGGAGGAGCCCCTGAAGTTTGGCGCAAAAATGGAATACCCGCGGTTTAGCAGTACTTGGAACATCGAGCGGAACCATTTGCGTTCCAAGGACTGCGGTCCACCGTGCGGCCATAAAATGACATGGTCATTTGAATTTTCCGGCTTTGCTTTAAAGAACAATGCCTCAATCTCAAGCCCGTCAAAAGAAGGATATGTGAGGACTTCCGGTTCGACCAAATCCTCTTCCCGAACACCCGGTACACGGAAGTGTGTCAGCTCCTCCCATGATGTCCCGTTGTCTTTGGATACAAAAAGATTTGTCGGGCGTGTAGCACTCCGGCCTTGTAAATAAAGATGGCCATTTGGCATGACGGCAATCTTTTCTACAATGCTTGTTGGGGCTGTAATTTTATTTAGTTCACCGGATTCTAAATTATATTCATATACCCGGTCCTCGACCCCGTACGTGCCTACTACATATAACACTTGATTTTTTTCCGAAAAATAAACCGATTCAAAGTCCTCTTTTTCGAGCTGTAATACAGGAGTAAATTCCTTCGTTTGCAAATCAAATTTCGCTAAATACGTTAAATCGGCATCATGATTTGTAAGGAAATAAACATCTGTTTCAGACGTATAGACAATATCTGAAACCGTATACTGCTCCTCAGTAGAAGGCGTCATCAATACTGCTTCTCCGTCAATATAGGCATAGGCGAGGGAGTATGTATTACCGAATTGTTTCACGGCAATGAACGAATCCTCGCCTGGACTGACTGCAGAGATGGCAGCAGGTGCCTCGCTGCCTTCAAGCAGCAGCTTTTCTTTCCCTGTTTCAATATCGTATACGTAATTGTTGAAATACGTTGGATTACCGGCTGTACTGAAATAGTAAAGACGTTTGCCGTCATCACTCAAATGAGCAAAAAAGTGGCGTTCTCCTTCCTTCGTACATAGCGGCACCCATTTCCCTCCTTGAGGGGGAAGGGCATACAGCTGAATATTTTCATCCCCGTCCTGATCAAAGCCGGTTACAATAAATTCCCCGGTCTTTGCATAAGAAAGAAAGGAAGTACTTTGGTTTGGGAAGGAGAAAGGATAGGGGAAATGATTGGGCAAATCCATTGCCCATAGGTTGAACTGTCCATTAAGGTTTGTGCTGAATACAAGTTGTTTCTCATCAGGGCTAACCGTAAAATTCTCCACTGTCAGTGTTTGAAAAAATTGCTCCACATCAGGTTTTTCAAAATGCATAACGACAACTCTCCAATTCTAGTAAGATACTTACAGAATAACATAATATTTCTTATTTTCTAAAAAATATACCTTGAGAGATCTTTTTTATTCAAGGAAGAAAAGAAAAAGCACCAAAACTGCGGGGCGGGCAGATTTGGTGCTTCTTTCACTTTATTTTAGTTGTTGTTTTACTTCTTCAATCTGCAGCAGGTGACGCTCTTCATGATAGCCGACAAACGGAATCCATTGCTGAATGGACAGGGTACCGAAGACAGGGTGTGCAAAAGATTTTTCCTTCAAATCGAGTTCTGTCAATCCCGCAGCTGTTTGAAGCAGATAGTCTCTTGACTCGGCAAG
>DEQA01000159.1:4244-25497 GCA_002359075.1 Planococcaceae bacterium UBA3378 | reverse complement strand
GATATGGAAAAGGCGAAAGAGCTGGAAGAAAAGTTCATGACGCAGACATTCACATTTGATGATTTCATTGAACAGCTGCAGGCTGTGAAGAAAATGGGCCCTTTAGATGAGCTGTTAAAAATGCTGCCGGGTGCAAACAAGATGAAAGGTCTCGATAATGTAAAGGTTGATGAAAAGCAGATGGGCCGTATCGAGGCAATTATCTATGCAATGACACCAGCAGAAAAGACGAATCCCGAAATTATAAATTCAAGCCGTAAAAAACGTATTGCTACAGGATCAGGGACAACGATCCAGGAAGTCAACCGACTGCTCAAGCAGTTTGAAGAAATGAAAAAAATGATGAAGCAGATGACAGGTATGGCTCAAGGAAAAGGCAAGAAGAAAATGAAATTGCCAGGATTCGATTCATTATTTAAATAAAAAAATTAGGTGTTAAGAAAAAACACTTTACAAACCACACAAACATTGATAATATACTATCTTGTGTGAAACTTATTCGGAGGTGCTAAAAAAATGGCAGTTAAAATTCGCTTAAAACGTATGGGAGCTAAAAAATCTCCTTTCTATCGTATTGTAGTTGCTGACGCTCGTTCACCACGTGATGGCCGTCAAATCGAAACAGTAGGTACTTACAACCCACTTACAACTCCAGCTACAGTACTAATCGATGAAGAGAAAGCTCTTAAATGGTTAGCTGATGGCGCAAAACCATCTGATACTGTTCGTAACCTGTTCTCAGAACAAGGAATCATGGAGAAATTCCATAACCAAAAATTCAGTAAATAATCGGAGGTATCGTTATGAAGCAGCTGATTGAAACAATCGTGAAACCGTTAGTCGATTATCCGGAGGACCTCCGGATCGAAACGGACGAAAATGACAGTCGAATTGTTTATAAGCTTTTTGTTCATCCAGAGGATCGGGGAAAAGTAATAGGCAAACAGGGCCGCGTCGCTAAGGCGATTCGTACAATTGTTTACTCAGCAGCTAGTGGATACCATAAGAAAAAGACGTACGTCGATATATTGGATTAAAAAAGGATATTCTAACGGAATATCCGCACAATAAAAAGAGGAGGAGGCGCTGGCTTTCTTCTCTTTTTCTATACAAGAGGTGATATGATGGAATGGTTTAATGTAGGACGTATTGTGAATACACATGGTATTCGGGGTGAGGTACGCGTATTATCTACAACGGATTTTGAAGACATCCGATTTGCCCCTGGCAGTAAGCTGGCTGTATTCAAAAAGAATGATAAACGCCCGATCTGGGTGACGGTACAAAGCTCGCGCCGCCATAAAAATTTCATTCTCCTGACGTTTGAAGGAATGGATAATATCAACTTAGTCGAGCCGTTTAAAGAAGGCCTGCTCAAGGTTACAATGGACCAACTGGAAGAGGATGAGCTGGAAGACAATGAATATTACCATTTTGAAATTATGGACTGTGAAGTGTTCTCTGAAGAAGGAGAGCTGATCGGGGTAGTGTCAGATATTTTAGAGACGGGTGCCAATGATGTATGGGAGATCAAATCAAAAGGCGGCAAGAAGCACTATATCCCATATATTGAAGATGTAGTAAAAGAAATTGATGTGGAAGAAAAGAAAATTACCATCCACGTGATGGAAGGGCTATTATCATGATGAAGATTCATGTGCTGAGCCTTTTTCCTGAAATGTTTGAAGGGGTGTTTGGTGCATCCATTTTGAAGAAAGCACAGGAAAAAGGAGCCGTCGAGCTGGCTGTCTCGGATATCCGGGAGTACAGTGACAATAAGCATAAGCAAGTAGACGATTATCCGTATGGCGGCGGTGCAGGAATGGTATTAAAACCAGAGCCGATGTTCAATGCTGTAGAAAAGATTACAGAAGGACGCAAGCCCCGCGTCATTCTCATGTGTCCGCAGGGGGAACGCTTTACACAAAAAAAGGCGGAGGAACTTGCAAAAGAAGAGGATCTTGTCTTCCTATGCGGCCATTATGAAGGGTATGACGAACGAATCCGCGAACATCTTGTAACAGACGAAATCTCTATCGGTGATTTCGTGCTGACAGGAGGTGAACTGCCTGCAATGACGGTTATTGATGCAGTCGTACGTCTGCTGCCGGGTGTTTTGGGACAGGCAGATTCCCATATCCAGGATTCGTTTTCCACAGGCCTGCTGGAGCATCCCCACTATACACGTCCGGCCGATTTCCGAGGAATGAAGGTGCCGGATGTATTAACGAGCGGCAACCATGCAAAAATTGAAGAGTGGCGGATGGAGCAATCGTTAAAACGTACATTCGAGCGTCGCCCGGATCTGCTTGAAGCCTTGGAGCTGACACCAAAGCAGCAAAAAGTATTAGAGAAGCTAAAAAAGGATGCACAATAAAGAAAAGGTACTTGACGCATTGAAAAGATGTATGGTAATATTCAATTTGTGCTTCTATGAGAAGCACTGAATTACGGTGTTCCGCTGTGGCCTAGAGCGTGCAAGAGCATCTGTCTAAGGAGAGAATAAAATGTCTAACATTATCACAGAAATTACAAAAGAACAACTTCGTACAGACCTTCCAGCGTTCCGTCCTGGTGACACTGTAAAGGTACACGTTAAAGTTGTTGAGGGTACTCGTGAACGTATCCAATTATTCGAAGGCGTAGTAATCAAACGTCGTGGTGGCGGCATTAGCGAAACTTTCACTGTTCGTAAAATCTCTTACGGTGTTGGTGTTGAGCGTACTTTCCCAGTACACACTCCAAAAATCGCTAAATTAGAAGTTACTCGTCGCGGTAAAGTACGTCGTGCTAAACTTTACTACCTACGTAACCTACGTGGTAAAGCAGCACGTATTAAAGAAATCCGATAATAGCTTTTTAAAGAATGGGGCTTGGTTTCAGGCTCCATTCTTTTCTCTTTACATATGGCTATAGATAATTTTTTTTGCCTGAAAACTATATTTCGTTTACAATATATGTTGATAGACGAGGGGGATATTTGCGTGGAAAAAGTTAGAAAAGAAAAGAACGAACTTTGGGAATGGATCAAAGCACTGCTCATTGCTTTTGCGATTGCTGCATTCATTCGCTATTTTTTATTTACGCCTATCGTAGTTGATGGCGAGTCCATGATGCCAACCCTTGAAGACGGTGACCGGATGATTGTTAATAAAATCGGCTACAAAATTGGCAGCCCTGACCGTTTTGATATCGTCGTTTTCCATGCGCCGGAAGGAAAGGATTATATTAAACGTGTGATCGGTCTTCCAGGGGATCATATAGAATATATAGATGATCAACTATATATTAATGGGGAACCGTACGAGGAGCCATATTTAGACAAGTACAAAGCGGAAATAACAGAAGGAAATCTTACAGGTGATTTCAGGCTGCAGGATATTGACCCTACCCTTGAAGTTATTCCGGAAGGCTATGTATTTGTAATGGGGGACAATCGTCGTTTTAGTAAAGATAGCCGGCATATCGGGATTGTGAGCCAAGACAAAATTATCGGGAGTACAAATTTGATTTTTTGGCCGCTCAACGATATCAAAATTGTAAAATGATGAATGAGAGGGGATGCGAGTCTCCTCTTTTTATATGAGAAAAGCTTTTGTGGTTACACTAAAACTGCAGGTGAATTTACTTTTTACTATATAGAAAGACAGTGGCAATGCAGTTTCTTCTCTTCGTCACAAATAAGGGAAGGCTATGCCAAGAGAAAGGATGTTTTACATGACAATACAATGGTTCCCTGGCCATATGGCAAAGGCACGCCGTGAAGTTTCCGAAAAATTAAAGCTGGTGGATATCATCTTTGAGCTGGTAGATGCCCGTCTTCCGCTTTCATCCCGAAATCCGATGATCGATCAGGTGATCAACCAAAAGCCGCGTCTGCTTATTCTAAACAAACAGGATATGGCGGATGAATCTGAAACACGTAAATGGCTTTCATATTTCGATGAGCGCGGCCATAAAGCAGTGGCAATCAATTCCCTTGAAGGAAAAGGGCTGCAGGTCGTTACAAAGGCTGCTCAGGAGCTGCTGGCGGAAAAATGGGCACGCATGAAAGCAAGGGGGATGAAACCCCGTGCAATCCGTGCCATGATTGTCGGGATTCCGAATGTAGGGAAATCTACATTGATCAACCGCCTTGCGAAAAAAAATATCGCCAAAACGGGTAACACGCCGGGAGTGACAAAGGCCCAGCAGTGGATCAAGGTAGGAAAAGAACTGGAGTTACTGGATACGCCCGGTATTTTATGGCCAAAGTTTGAAGACCAGGAAGTCGGCTTTAAGCTGGCGCTAACAGGTGCTATAAAGGATACGGTAACGAATATGGAGGATTTGGCTGTGTACGGGCTTCGATTCCTCTCTGTACATTATCCTGAACGTATGAAAGAACGCTATGGACTTGAGTTTGTGCATGAAGAATTAGTCGACACATTCGACCATATCGGAAAGCTGCGCCGTGTCTTTGGACAGGGTGGAGAAATTGACTACGACCAGGTTGCAGAGCTGATTGTACGGGATATCCGTTCCCAGCATCTAGGCAAGCTGACGTTTGATTTTGTCGATGAGCAATTGGAAAAAGAGAATATGGAGCTGTAAGCATCTACTATACAATATTGTATTTGTAGTAGTTGTCCCAGCAGCATGTTACGATCCTCATCAAAAAGGGGGTGTCCTAGAAAACTTCTCGGGCACTCCCTTTTCTTTTATAATAAAAATTACATGCCGATATATAACATAAGAAGGGCAAGGAGTAGAAAAATGAAAACAATTAAAGAGATTACTGCTGCGTTAAAGAATGCAGAACAAATAGAACCATGGATGGAGGAGATTAAACAGGATGGGCGGGCAGGCGTCCAGAAAGCTTGGGCAGCATTTGAAAAACGTATGGCAAAAAGGCAGCTTGTAATGGGTGTCCACAAAGAAAAATGCCGCTTCGATGCATCATTCCTTCCTCATCCCGAGGCTTTTGCGGCGGGGGTGGATGAAGCGGGACGAGGGCCGTTAGCAGGGCCGGTTGTTACAGCTGCAGTTATTTTGCCGAACGATTGTGAGGCACTTGCCGGGATTAATGACTCAAAGCAATTATCGAAGGAATTGCGGGAAAGCTACGCAGCCCGTATTAAGGAACATGCCATTTGCTATCATATTCATTTTCAGCCGGCTGAAAAGATTGATGAATTAAATATTTATGAAGCAACAAAGCAGTCAATGGCGGCAAGTGTCGCTGGGCTTTCGGTACAGCCTGCGGTTGTGCTGGTAGATGCTATGACTTTACCTATTCAGCTGCCGCAGCATTCCATCATAAAGGGGGATGCAAAAAGCCTGGCCATTGCTGCAGCGTCTATTTTGGCCAAAACAGCGCGTGATGAATATATGGAACAGCTGCATGCACAGTATCCGCAGTATGGTTTCGGGCAGCACGCCGGATATGGCACAAAACAGCATCTAAAAGCGCTTGAACAGTATGGACCGACAAAACACCACAGAAAGAGCTTTGAACCCATTAAATCGATGATAAGGGGGGAATAGATTGACATCTACATCATTTAATCCTATCCAGCCGCCACAGCAGCAGTTGCAAGCAAATCAGGCACTCGTGTTACGGGAGGGGCAAGTTTTTCATGGAACAATTAAACAGCTTTATCCAGACCAGCTGGCAGAAATACAAGTAGGAGGGCACCGGCTCATTGCAAAATTGGAGGTGCCGCTTGCTGCGGGCGATACACACTTTTTTCAAGTAACCCATACAGGTGCCGAGACAGAACTGAAGGTAGTGACTGGTCCGATGTCATCATCAACGGGTACACAGCAGCAGATGACACAGCTGCTGCAATCAATGAATCTCCCTCAGACAAAAGAAATGCAGCAAGTGATGGGGCATTTCCTTAAAAACCAAATGCCTGTCACACGCGAGCAGCTGTTACAGGCAGAAGCGTGGATGAAGGCGCTGCCGCAAGGAGTGACAAAAGAAGAAGCTCTCGGCGCAATGCAGCGCATGGTCGAGTTGAAAATGCCGTTTACAAACGAAGTATTCCAGGCTCTTGTTCAAGGAGCTAAAACAACCGGTATGCGTGCGGCACTTCAAAATTTCATCAGCCAATTAACAAACGAACCAAACATTCCACAGCAGTTGAAAACGAACTTATTGACGCAATTGCAGACGATCGCTAAACCGCTTGAAAATGAAACAGGCGGTGTTATCCTTGCACGAGCTGTCCAGACGCTGACAGAACAGAATACATTGATGACGGACCGCCAGCAAGCACTGGCTCTTTTAAAAGAGGCCGGCATTATTCCTAAAAGTGCTGCTATAGCCAATTGGCAATCTGCGTCTGCACAAACTGCTGTCCCTTCTTTGCAGCAGCAGCCCAACCAGGCTGGTCAGCTTATTGGGCAGATGATGACTGCAACAGAGGGAGAAAGTACAATGGTTGTCCAGCAAGTCCGTACATTCCTGCAAAAGGAAGCATTATTGACGACGGAGCAAAAAAATCAGCTGCAGCAAATGGCCGAGCGGTTTACGCAGCTTCCGCAAACAAAACAAACAATGGAAGTCTTTGCACGTCAGTTGCAGGATCAGCTGCTCAAAGCTTTTTCTGCAAACAGCGAGAGCCATTTATTTGCACAAAATGAACATGGCTTGACAGTGAAGGATCAGCTTCTATCTTTGCTAAAGCCGGATACCATCCCAGCGCTGAATGATCTGTTAATGAGAGACCTTGTACGGACGACTACAGAAGCTTCACAACCAGCCCTCAAAGCGCTCATGACAGAAGCAGAGGCTATAGTGCGCAATGCGGTCGATAGTCAAGCGATGGAGCAGGCTTTAAAAACGGTTGTAAAGGGACTTGGCATTAGCTATGAAGCTGCTTTGAATAGCAAAACGGCTGATATTCAGGCACTTGCCCAGTCAGTAAAGCCGCAATTGCTGTCTCTTCTGCAAGAGGCACAAGTGACTCCAGCATTACGTGACTCGGCAGAAGTATTGATGGCACGGTTAAACGGGATGCAGCTCCTATCGGGGGAAAACGGACATCAACATCAGCTCGTCATGCAAGTACCTCTTGAGTTTTTCGGCAGGCAGATGGATGCTACTCTGCAATGGAATGGCCGTATGGGGAAAGACGGAAAAATCGATGCGGATTTTGCCCGGATTCTGTTTTATTTGAATATGGAATCCCTCCATGAGACGGTCATCGATATGCAGGTACAAAACAGAGTGGTTACCATTACGGTTTTCAATGATGACCCGCAGCTCAGTATACTGGCAGAGCCACTCAAACAATCATTAAAAGGTGGGCTGGGAGACAAAGAATACAAGCTTTCAGGTATTTTCATCAAGCCGTTTGAAGAGACGAATCCTGTGAAAGGTACACAAATTTCAAAACCAGCTCCTGACCAGTGGAACGGGGTGGATATTCGCATATGAGCGACAAGAAATTTGTAAGAAAAGAAGCGATTGCGCTTTCTTATAATCCGCAATCCACTAATGGACCAACTGTAGTAGCAAAGGGAAAGGGTAAAATTGCCGAAAATATTTTAGAACAGGCAGCGCTGCATGATGTTCCGATCCATGAGGACCAAAATCTCGTCCAACTGCTGGGACAGCTGGATTTAAATGAGTCTATCCCTGAGGAACTATATCAGGCGGTAGCGGAAGTTTTTGCTTTCATTTACCATTTAGATAAGAAACATGGAGAACTACAGCGACGCAATGAGCCGGGTAAGTGATAACGCTTACACGGTTTTTTTGTGTATTCTGGGATAAAATAGAATATTCCTCCTTAAAAGACAGAAAATTTCGCCTTAAAGACAAATATAGACATTATCTGAATGTTTGTATAAAATAGATTATAGTACAAAAATATTTCTAATTGTCTGATGGGAGGATGTATTATGAATATCCATGAATATCAAGGGAAAGAAATCTTGAGAAGCTATGGGGTAGCAGTGCCAAACGGAAAAGTTGCTTTTTCTCCGGATGAAGCTGTGAAAGTCGCAAAGGAGCTTGGTAGCAACGTAACGGTTGTGAAGGCACAAATCCATGCGGGGGGCCGCGGTAAGGCAGGCGGTGTCAAGATTGCAAAAAACCTTGATGAAGTACGCTCTTATGCAAAGGAGCTGCTTGGAAAAATTTTAGTGACACACCAAACAGGTCCGGAAGGTAAAGAAGTAAAACGCCTTTATATTGAAGAGGGATCGGATATTCAAAAAGAATATTATTTAAGTTTCGTTTTGGACCGTGCAACTTCACGTGTCACGCTAATGGGCTCTGAAGAAGGCGGTATGGATATAGAAGAAGTAGCAGAGAAAAATCCGGAAAAGATCTTCAAAGAAGTGGTAGATCCGGTAACAGGTCTTCTGCCATTCCAGGCACGCCGCATGGCATTTAACATGAACATTCCTACAAAACTAGTAAACAAAGCGGCTAAATTGATGCTTGGACTATATGATGCTTTCATAGACAAGGATGCATCCATTGTCGAAATCAATCCGCTTGTCGTAACAGGCGACGATGAGGTAGTGGCGCTTGATGCAAAATTCAACTTTGACAGCAATGCGCTGTATCGTCATAAAGATATCGTAGAGCTAAGAGACTTTGATGAAGAAGATCCAAAAGAAATTGAAGCTTCAAAATATGATTTAAGCTATATTTCCCTTGATGGCAACATCGGCTGCATGGTAAACGGGGCGGGGTTAGCGATGGCAACAATGGATACAATCAGCTATTACGGCGGATCACCTGCAAACTTCCTGGATGTTGGGGGCGGTGCGACGGCAGAAAAAGTAACAGAAGCATTCAAAATTATTCTATCGGACCAAAAAGTAAAAGGTATTTTTGTCAATATTTTCGGTGGAATTATGAAATGCGATATTATTGCCGAAGGGGTTATTACAGCCGCAAAAGAAGTGGGACTTAAAGTACCGCTTGTCGTACGCCTGGAAGGAACAAACGTTGATCTGGGCAAACAGTTACTGAACGAATCAGGACTGAATATCGTTGCCGCAGATTCAATGGCTGACGGCGCCCAAAAAATCGTAGGACTTGTAAGCTAAGGGAGGCAGGGAATAGCAATGAGTGTATATATTAACAAAGATACAAAAGTGATCGTTCAAGGTATTACAGGTGAAACAGCACTTTTCCATACGAAACAAATGCTTGAATACGGTACAAAAATCGTCGCTGGAGTAACTCCCGGAAAAGGCGGTATGGAAGTAGAAGGCGTACCGGTCTTTAACAGTGTGCAAGAAGCAGTAGATGCTACCGGCGCAAACGTATCGGTTATTTATGTATCAGCTCCATTTGCTGCAGATGCAATTATGGAGGCAGTAGATGCCGAGCTGGATATGACAATTTGTATTACAGAGCATATTCCGGTACTGGATATGGTAAAAGTAAAACGTTATATGGAAGGCAAAAAGACACGTTTAGTTGGTCCAAACTGCCCTGGTGTTATTACTGCAGACGAATGTAAAATCGGCATCATGCCCGGCTACATCCACACAAAAGGTCACGTAGGTGTTGTTTCCCGTTCCGGAACGTTGACTTATGAGGCTGTCCATCAACTGACACAAGCGGGGATTGGACAGACTACAGCTGTTGGAATTGGTGGAGACCCTGTCAACGGAACAAACTTCATTGATGTTTTAAAAGAATTTAATGAAGATCCGGAAACGTACGCGGTTGTCATGATCGGGGAAATCGGCGGTACAGCTGAGGAAGAAGCGGCTGAATGGATTAAAGCCAATATGACAAAGCCGGTTGTAGGCTTTATCGGTGGACAAACAGCCCCTCCAGGCAAACGTATGGGACATGCCGGAGCGATCATTTCAGGCGGGAAAGGTACAGCTGCAGAGAAAATCAAAGCGATGAACGAAGCGGGCATCGAAGTAGCACCGACTCCTTCTGTCATTGGTGAAACATTAATTAAGGTCATCAAGGAAAAAGGTCTATACGAAAAATGTAAGACACATTAAAATGGAGATGTAGCACGGATGGGGGTTCGTGCTACATCTTTTGTTGTACAGTCATTTTTTCTTCTATTATAAAGGAGCGATAAAATGACAAATCTACAGCATTTATTAGCACTTCACCACACTTATCCACTCACGCTGAATAAGCTGCACCTATTATTGCATGAAGTCCGTTCAATCGAGGAATTGAAATGGCTATCAGCCTCAGATTTGGCACATATACTAAATATCGGAAAGACAAAAGCACAGGCATTGAAAAAGACATATTCCACTTGGTTGGAAACGGATATAGAGAACTATTATGCCTCGCTTGATATCGAACCGATTCCCTATACAAGTGCCGCTTACCCAAAGGAACTATTACAGCTTCATGATGCGCCTGTTATGTTATATGTAAAAGGTGACCGCAAGCTGCTGACAGCAGAAAAAAAGATTGCCTGCATCGGCTCAAGAAAGGCGACACAGTATTCTGTCGAGGCTTTTACACAGCTAATGCCGCCGCTTATTTCTGCCGGTTATGTAATCGTCAGCGGTCTTGCCAAAGGGGCCGATACACTTGCACATCGGTCCGCCATCCATTATGGTGGACATACCATTGCTGTTTTAGGCCATGGTTTGCAGACCATTTATCCAAAGACTAATGAAGGGCTGGCGCTCTATATGGGCCAGCATCAGTTACTCGTAACAGAATACCCGCCGTTTATAGGGCCGAAAAAGCACCATTTCCCGATGCGTAACCGGATTATCAGCGGTTTGTCGCAGGCTTTGGTCGTCACAGAAGCAGCGATGCGCAGCGGCACCATTATCACGACCGAGCTTGCCCTCGAACAGGGAAAAGACGTCTTTGCCGTGCCGGGACCGATTACTTCTGTTCAGTCGAGCGGGACAAATAATTTAATAAAAGAAGGCGCTATTCCGGTATGGACCGGGTATCAAATCATTGAAGAATTACAAATGTTTCAAACAAAAAATTGAAAAAAAGTTGCATTCTATGTGAATCTGTTATACATTTTGCAACAGGAATTGATTTGTGAAAACAACGAGTAACCTCTATAAGGGGGAAAGAAGAATGGCAGATTATTTAGTAATAGTGGAATCACCCGCAAAGGCCAAAACAATCGAACGCTATTTAGGGAAAAAATATAAAGTAAAAGCGTCGATTGGCCATGTGCGTGATTTACCGCGCAGTCAGACAGGTATTGATACGGAAAATAATTATCAGCCTAAATATATAACGATCCGAGGAAAAGGCCCTGTATTACAGGAATTAAAATCAGCGGCAAAAAAAGCGAAAAAGGTTTATCTGGCATCCGACCCCGACCGTGAAGGGGAAGCGATTGCATGGCATCTTGCCACGGCGCTCAATATTGATATCAATTCGGATTGCCGTGTTGTATTTAATGAAATTACGAAGGATGCAATTTTGGAAAGCTTTAAGCACCCTCGCCCAATCGATATGGATTTAGTAGATGCCCAGCAGGCGCGCCGTATTTTAGATCGGCTTGTCGGCTACAATATCAGCCCGATTTTATGGAAAAAAGTGAAGAAGGGCTTATCGGCAGGACGTGTGCAATCTGTAGCACTTCGGCTGATTATTGACCGTGAAAATGAAATCAAAAGCTTTGTACCGGAAGAATATTGGTCGATTGAAGGCCTTTTTGAAAAAGGCAAAAAGCAATTTGACTCCGTATTTTATGGTACAGGAGACGAAAAGGTAAAATTAACAAATGAAACAGAAGTAAAGGCTGTCTTGTCCCAAATAAAGGGAGAGACCTTTGAAGTAACAAATGTCGTGAAAAGAGAACGTAAACGAAATGCAGCACCTGCCTTCACTACGTCATCACTTCAACAAGAGGCTGCCCGAAAGCTGAACTTCCGCGCTAAGAAAACGATGATGCTGGCGCAGCAGCTATACGAAGGAATTGACATCGGGAAAAAAGAAGGTACGGTTGGTTTGATCACCTATATGCGTACCGACTCCACTCGTATTTCTGAGACGGCAAAAGCAGAGGCTGTTAGCTATATAGAAGGAAAGTACGGCAAAGAGTATATTGCTACTGAAGCGAAGCAAGTGAAGAAGCAGACAAATGCACAAGATGCCCATGAAGCAATCCGTCCGACAAGTGTTACGCGCAGTCCGGAAGAATTAAAGGCAGTGCTCAGCCGTGACCAATTACGCCTATACCGGCTGATTTGGGACCGCTTTGTCGCAAGCCAAATGTCACCTGCTGTTTTAGATACCGTCACAGTAGACCTGAAAAATAATGATGTGCAGTTTCGTGCCAATGGTTCTCAAGTGAAGTTCCCCGGTTTTATGAAGCTTTACATCGAGGGAACGGATGACCAAACGGAAGAAGCGACAAAATTGCTGCCGGAAATGGAAATAGGCGATCAGGTGAAAACGGCAAGTATTGAGCCGAAACAGCATTTCACACAGCCGCCGCCACGCTATTCGGAAGCGCGTTTAGTCAAGACATTAGAAGAACTAGGCATTGGCCGTCCATCCACATATGCTCCGACGCTTGATACAATTCAAAAGCGCGGCTATGTACAGCTGGATGCAAAACGTTTTGTGCCGACAGAGCTGGGCGAAATCGTGCACCAGGCAATGTTGGAGTTCTTCCCGGAAATTATTAATATTGAATTTACAGCACAAATGGAACAAGATCTCGATGGTGTTGAAGAAGGTATCACAAGGTGGGTAGAAGTCATTGATGCTTTTTATCAAGATTTCGAACCGCATTTAAAGCATGCGGAAGAAGAGATGGAAAAAATCGAGATTAAGGATGAGCCGGCAGGTGAAGACTGTGAAAACTGCGGCTCGCCAATGGTCTTTAAGCTAGGCCGCTATGGTAAATTTATGGCATGTTCCAATTTCCCGGATTGCCGCAATACAAAGGCGATTGTTAAACCGATTGGTGTAAAATGCCCATCGTGTAAAGAAGGGGAAATTGTAGAACGGAAAAGCAAGACAAAGCGTATCTTTTACGGATGTGACCGTTATCCGGAATGTGAATTTGTATCTTGGGATAAGCCGATTAGTAGACCTTGCCCAAAATGTAGTGCATTATTAGTAGAGAAAAAGCTGAAAAAAGGTGTTCAAATCCAGTGTACAAACAGCGATTGTGACTACGAGGAGACACCATCAGAATAACGAGGTAAAAAAATGACAGAACAAATTGTAAATGTAATTGGTGCCGGCCTTGCAGGAAGTGAGGCGGCATGGCAAATCGCAAAGCGCGGCGTAAAGGTACGCCTTTATGAAATGCGTCCTGTGAAGCAGACACCAGCCCACCATACAGATAAATTCGCAGAGCTTGTTTGCTCCAACTCGCTTCGTGCCAATAACCTGACGAATGCAGTAGGGGTTATTAAAGAAGAAATGCGTATGTTAGATTCCGTAATTATGAAAGCAGCGGACCAATGTTCAGTGCCTGCCGGTGGTGCATTGGCCGTTGACCGCCATGAGTTTGCCGGATATGTAACAGAGGCTGTGAAAAATCACCCGCTTGTGGAAGTGATCCACGAAGAGGTAACGGAGATTCCTGAAGGGATTACGGTTATTGCGACAGGTCCATTAACATCGGAAGCGTTGGCAAATAAAATTAAAGAACTAACAGGTGAAGAATATTTATACTTCTATGATGCTGCTGCACCAATCCTGGAAAAGGACAGCATCAATATGGACAAAGTATACTTGAAATCACGCTATGATAAAGGGGAAGCAGCATACTTGAACTGTCCGATGACAAAGGAAGAGTTCGATGCATTCCGTGAAGCGCTGATTACAGCAGAATGTGCTCCGCTAAAAGAGTTTGAAAAAGAAAAGTACTTTGAGGGCTGTATGCCGATTGAAGTAATGGCAGCCCGTGGAGAAAAGACGATGCTGTTTGGACCGATGAAGCCTGTAGGACTTGAAGATCCGAAAACAGGCAAGCGCCCTTATGCAGTGGTTCAGCTGCGACAGGATGATGCAGCGGGAACACTTTATAACATTGTAGGGTTCCAAACGCATTTAAAATGGCCAGAGCAAAAACGTGTGTTTTCCATGATTCCGGGACTCGAAAACCTGGAAATCGTCCGTTATGGAGTGATGCACCGCAATACCTTCATCAATTCACCGCGTGTATTAAACAGCACCTACCAGCTTCGTTCAAACCCGCATATTTTCTTTGCAGGGCAGATGACAGGTGTGGAAGGGTATGTGGAATCAGCTGGTAGTGGGTTGATTGCCGGAATTAATGCAGCACGCTTGGCAAAAGGCGAAGAGCTGTTGCGGTTCCCGCATGAAACGGCACTTGGTTCGATGGCACGCTATATTACGGAAGCAGATTCGAAAAACTTCCAGCCGATGAATGTGAATTTCGGTTTATTCCCGGATTTAGGGGAAAGAATCAAATCGAAAGTAGAACGTGCAGAACGCCATGCTGGACGTGCATTGGAAAAAATTCAAAATTTTGTGAATTCACAAACAATATAGTTTGCAAAAGGCCTCTTGAAGTTGTTATAATTTGAGAGGCTTTTTCTAATGTCTGAACGGCTGACTTTCTTTTAATTGGAAAAAGAATTATCAAATTGTGAATGTGGCATGTAAATTTTATTATATTATGCATATTTCTCTTGCACATTTCGACGGATGGGTATAGTGTCAGAATGTATGTTTTTTTATTTATGGGTACATAACTGATATAGTCTGTTCGAATACTACCAAACAATGACTTTGGAGGTAGGGCGATGTTGAATAATCCGGCAGAAGCATTAACGCATTTTATTAAATACGTACAGCTAGAAAAAAACTTTTCCATACATACAGTACGGGAATATGAAGCTGACATTAAACAATTTTTACATTTCCTGGAGCAAGAAGGCGTATATTGTTTAACGGATGTGGAGTATCTCCATGCGAGACTGTACGTAACAAAGCTTTATGAAGAGAATATGGCAAGAACATCGATTTCTAGAAAGATCTCATCCATCAGGTCGTTTTTCCGCTTCTTAAACCGTGAAGTTGATTTAGATGATGCACCATTCCGCTCACTATATCATCCTAAAAAAGAGGAAAGACTTCCGAGCTTTTTTTATGAGGAGGAATTGCAGCAGCTATTTGCGGCTTCAAGTGGCGAAGATGAAAAATCGATACGGAATATGGCTATTTTGGAATTGCTATATGCAACCGGCATTCGTGTTAGTGAATGCGTATCGATTGAAGTGAATCAAATTGATTTTGCATATTCTATTCTTAGGGTAATGGGTAAGGGAAGGAAAGAAAGAATCGTACCTTTTGGCCAATATGCCCATGATGCATTAAAACGTTATATGGTAGAAGTGCGGCCAAAGCTCATGAAGACAAAAGATCACCAACGCCTCTTTGTCAATATGCGCGGCGGTGAACTTACAGCACGCGGTGTACGTCATATTTTAAGTGAGATGATGGAGGAAGCTTCTCTTCATTCGAAAATTTATCCGCATATGCTGCGTCATACTTTTGCAACGCATTTGTTGAATAATGGGGCAGATTTGCGTACGGTTCAAGAATTGCTGGGACATGCACACCTTTCTTCTACACAGGTGTATACGCATGTGACAAAGGAACATCTTCGCAATACTTATATGAACACTCATCCAAGAGCGTAATTGAAGGAGGAACGGACATGGGACAAATTCATGCGACAACGATTTTTGCTATCCATCACAATGGCAGCTGTGCAATGGCTGGCGATGGTCAGGTAACATTGGGCAATGCAGTGGTAATGAAGCATACAGCAAGAAAGGTCAGACGTCTGTTTAATGGGAAGGTTTTGGCTGGTTTTGCCGGCTCTGTGGCAGATGCTTTCACACTTTTTGAGATGTTTGAAGCAAAACTCAATGAGTATAATGGCAATCTCATGCGTGCATCCGTAGAGGTTGCAAAGCAGTGGCGGGGTGATAAAATGCTGCGCCAATTAGAAGCGATGCTGTTAGTGATGGATCAAAATACACTTTTGTTAGTGTCAGGTACCGGTGAGGTAATTGAACCGGATGACGGCATTTTAGCAATTGGTTCAGGGGGAAATTATGCCCTATCAGCTGGACGTGCGTTGAAAGCCCATGCTGGAGAGCATTTATCTGCCAAAGAAATTGCTGAGGCTGCATTGAAGACAGCTGCTGATATTTGTGTTTATACAAACCATAATATTATCGTGGAGGCGCTATAAATGAAAAATGTAAATTTAACGCCAAGACAAATTACGGAAAGTTTAAATCGGCATATAGTCGGTCAGAATGAAGCTAAGCGCGCAGTAGCAATTGCCCTTCGTAATCGTTATCGCCGTTCGTTATTATCAGAAGAAATGAAAAACGAAATTATTCCGAAAAATATTCTGATGATAGGGCCGACAGGTGTAGGGAAAACAGAGATTGCCCGACGGATTGCGAAGCTGACAAATGCGCCGTTTATCAAGGTGGAAGCAACAAAGTTTACGGAAGTAGGCTACGTCGGCCGTGACGTTGAATCGATGGTTCGTGATTTAGTGGAAGCCTCCCGCCGTTTAGTGAAGGAAGAGATGACAGAAGGTGTACAAGAGCAGGCCGAAAAAATGGCCAATGAGGCATTGGTGAAACTTCTTGTACCATCAAAGTTCAAAGGGAAAATGCCACAAAATCCTTTTGCCATGTTGTTTGGAGGCCAGCAGGAGGATCAGCAGCAAGCATCACCTCAGGAAGAAGCAGAAGTCCGTTCACGTCGTGTACAGGTTGCAGAGGATTTAAAAGCGGGGAAACTTGAGGAACAGTGGGTAACGATTGAAGTGACAGAGCAGGTTCCGTCTATGTTTGATATGATGCCGGGAATGGAGCAAAATGCCGGTATGCAGGATATGCTTTCAAGCTTAATGCCTAAAAAGACAAAAAAACGTAAGGTAAAAGTGAAGGACGCGCGGCGCCTGTTAATACAGGAGGAGGCAAATAAGCTGATCGATCCTGATGAGCTTGCCCAAGAAGCCATTTTGCGTGCAGAACAGGCCGGAATCATATTCATTGATGAAATCGACAAAATTGCCAGCAAAGGCTCTTCCTCTGCTGAAGTCTCACGGGAAGGTGTACAACGGGATATACTCCCGATTGTAGAAGGCTCTACAGTGACGACGAAGTATGGCACGGTAAAGACAGATTACATGTTGTTTATCGCAGCGGGCGCATTCCATGTTTCCAAACCGAGTGATTTAATTCCTGAGCTCCAAGGACGATTCCCAATCCGGGTGGAGCTGGAAAAATTAACGAAGGAAGATTTTGTACGGATTTTACAAGAACCAGATCAATCGCTAATCCTGCAATATAAATCATTGTTGGAAACAGAAGGAGTTACGATTGATTTTACGGAGGATGCGATTGAACGGATTGCAGAAATCGCAACGGAAGTAAATCAGGAAACAGATAATATCGGTGCACGGCGACTGCATACAATTTTAGAACGCCTTTTGGAGGAGCTCTCTTTCGAAGCATCTGAAATTGCGCCGGCCCATATTGAAATTACCCCAAGTTATATAGATCAAAAACTTGGTGATATAGTAAAAAACAAAGATTTGTCACAGTTTATCTTATAAAAAAGTCAAATTAGTTTCTTTGAATTATAAAAAGCTTTAGAATATTTAGTGAATTGACTGTTTAGTAAAAGTAGGAGGATATATATAATGGATTTATTAACAAAAACACGAAAAATTAATGCGATGCTTCAGGCATCAGCAGGTAAACCGGTAAACTTCAAGGAAATGGCCGATACATTAGGCGATATGATCGATAGCAATGTATTTATCGTCAGCCGTAAAGGAAAGCTGTTAGGATTATCGATCCATCAGCAAATTGAAAATGAACGTATGAAAAAAATGTTTGAAGAGCGCCAATTCCCGGAAGATTACACGAAGGGCTTGTTCAATATTACAGAAACTTCGCCGAATATTAAAATTGAAAGCGAATATACAGCGTTCCCTGTAGAGAATAAAGATTTATTTGCATCAGGTTTAACAACTATTGTACCGATTATTGGCGGTGGGGAACGTTTAGGGACATTAATTTTAGCTCGTATTAACGATGAGTTTAAAGATGATGATTTAATCCTTGCTGAGTATGGTGCAACAGTAGTAGGCATGGAGATCCTGCGTGAAAAGGCGGAGGAAATCGAAGAAGAAGCCCGTTCAAAAGCGGTTGTACAAATGGCGATCAATTCGTTATCCTATTCGGAATTGGAAGCAATTGAGCACATTTTCGAAGAGCTTGACGGCAATGAAGGCCTATTAGTAGCTTCTAAAATTGCAGACCGTGTCGGTATTACACGTTCTGTCATTGTAAATGCTTTACGTAAGCTGGAATCAGCAGGTGTTATTGAATCCCGTTCTTTAGGGATGAAAGGTACTTATATTAAAGTATTAAACGATAAGTTCCTGACAGCGTTAGCTGAAATCAAGATGAAATAAAGGTTTGGGTGTATCGAAAGCGCAGATAAAGTCGAGTGATCACTTTATCTGCGCTTTTTATTGCTTTTTAAATGAGGTATCAGTACAATGGGGAAGGAAAAAAATAACACTTTAGTAATTCTTACAATGCAGGTCTTTTGTATGTTAATACTTCGAATTTATAGGAATTTCAAAGGATACCCTCATAACTTAGACACTAGAATGAATTTGTCGATTTTGAACGAATTGTGAATGAAAATAGGTTTTATGACCTATCAAAAAGTGACTAAAGTCAATAGACACTATATTACTTCTTCATTACAATAGTATTATTGGTTAAGTTGGAGAAAAATACATGTTAAAATAATACAGAAAATATTATTGGGGTGGAAATTTTGGATTTGTTTGGTGGGACGATTAGCAGTTTAGAAAAAGGGCTTTCCTACGCTACACTGAAAAACAAGGCAATCGCACAAAATATAGCGAATGTGGATACGCCGAACTACAAGGCAAAAGAAGTAAGTTTTAAACAGATTTTCGAAAATGTTCAAAAGGATCCGCTTACTTCTAATAAAACAGATACGCGGCACTATGATTTTGAAATCGAACAGTCGACAACAGGTTTATACAGCTACGACAATTTTCGCGCGCGCTCGAACGGTAATGGTGTAAATATGGATGCCGAACAGGCAAGCCTTGCGGAAAACCAGATTTATTACAATGCCTTGATTGATCGTGTAGGCGGGAAGCTGAGTACATTAAATAATGTTATTAAAGGAGGGAAATAGCAATGACAATCTTTCACAGCATGAATACGACGGCTTCAGCCTTGACTACGCAGAGACTTCGGATGGATGTTATTTCCTCTAATATTGCAAATGTCGACACGACACGTGCTCGTCAAGTAAACGGCGAGTGGGAGCCATACCGTAAAAAATCAGTTGTCCTGTCAGAGCAGCAAGAAGGCGGCTTTAGCAGCTTTCTTCATACAGCGATGGGCAGCTCTTCCAAAACAGCAGTGGGCAGTGGCGTCAAAGTAAAGGAAATCAAAGAAAATACAGAAACGCCATTTAATCTAGTCTATGACCCAACACATCCTGATGCAAATGAAGAAGGATATGTACAAACGTCTAATGTAGATTTGTTAACCGAAATGGTTGACCTTATTTCAGCTTCACGTTCATATGAAGCAAATATAACAATGTTTAATGCCAACAAAGCAATGATGACAAAAGCATTGGAAATTGGTAAAGGATAAAATAAGGGGGATAGATAATGGCAATTAACTCGGTCTCTATGATGACAACGCCTATGGTGAATGAAGCAACAAAAGTCTCGGTTCCCGTGACATCTTCAGAAGCACAGCAAACGTTTGCCAATACATTAAAGGATGCACTAGCGAACGTAAATGCTCAGCAAATCCAATCAGATACGATGACTGAAAAATTAATTAATGGTGGAGATGTTGAGTTACATGAAGTAATGATTGCTTCTCAAAAAGCAAGTATTACGTTAAATGCAACAATGGAAGTTCGTAATAAGGTAATAGAAGCCTACCAAGAGATTATGAGAATGTCTATATAATCCAAAGGTGAAAGCGAATCGTAAATTGTTGGAGCATTCACTATAACCGGAGGATTCATAATGAATGAACGATTAACAAAAGTAAAAACGGACTCGGCTAAATTTTGGTCGAGCCGGACAAGAAACCAAAAAGGTGCGATGCTCGGTACAATCATAGCAATTATTGCGTTAGCAGGCGTACTTACCTACTTCTCTACTAGAACGACAATGGCACAATTGTTTACAGGCTTGTCTACTACAGAGGCGGGACAAATTGCTGATGTACTAACAGCGCAAGGAACGACATATGAGCTGGCAAATGGAGGGTCAACCATTCTCGTGCCGGAAGAACAAGTAGACCAGTTAAAAGTGTCGCTTGCTTCACAAGGCTATCCGGAAACGGGTGCCATTAGTAATTCATTTTTCACAGAAAATGCCGGATTCGGGATGACGGATAATGAATTTAATGTGATTAAGCTGGCAGCTACACAAACGGAGCTTGCCAATTTAATTAAGCAGATCGAAGGCGTCAAAGATGCGAAAGTAATGATCTCGATGCCGGAAGCAGGGGTTTTCTTACAGGATTCGACGTCAGAATCGAGCGTGGCCATTATTTTAAATACAGAACCCGGTCACAAGTTTACAAGTGAGCAAATACAGACACTTTATAATCTTGTTTCCAAAAGCATACCAAACTTAAGCACAGAAAATATCGAGATTTCCAATCAATATGCTGAGTACTATGATTTGAACTCTATTCAAAATGAAGGTGGTTCCACAGCGACCGTTGAAGGCCAAATGGCTGTCAAAAAAGCGGTAGAGCGTGATATCCAGCGGCAAGTACAGAACATGCTCGGTACGATGATGGGTCAGGATAAAGTCGTTGTGTCCGTTACAACAGATATTGATTTTAAACAGGAAAACCGCAAAGAAGATTTAGTACAGCCGGTTGATGAAGAAAATGTTGAAGGGATTGCCATCAGTGCCCAGCGTATTACCGAGACATATACAGGAAACGGTGCTGAGGCTGCTGGTGTACCGGAAGCTGAGAATGTGACAGATAACTTCACAGATTACCAGGAAGGTACAACCGGGGATGGCGATTATGAGCGGGTCGAGGAGACAGTCAATAATGATGTGAACCGGATTAGCCGTGAGATTCAGGAAAGTCCTTATAAAATTCGTGACTTAGGTATTCAGGTAATGGTAGAGCCTCCTGAGGCAGACAATCCTGCTTCATTGGATGCTTCCGTTCAGGACGATATCGAACAAATTTTATCCACTATCGTCCG
>DEQA01000159.1:0-4060 GCA_002359075.1 Planococcaceae bacterium UBA3378 | reverse complement strand
CGTGAAGAAGAAGAGCTGAGTATTATGGAGCAGCAACAGGAGTTAATAGAAGTAGAAGATATATCAGAGGAAAAAGAGACTGAAGCGACTGTACGCCGCAAACAGCTTGAAAAAATGGCTAAAGATAAGCCGGAAGATTTTGCAAAGCTGCTGCGTAGTTGGATCGCCGAAGATTAATAGGAGGTTCGGCTGTGTCCAAGAAAGACAAAGAATTATCAGGTAAGCAAAAGGCTGCTTTGTTGTTGATTTCTCTAGGGCCGGAAGTTTCGGCTTCTGTTTATAAACATTTAAGCGAAGAAGAAATTGAACGCTTAACACTTGAAATTTCAAGTGTGAAAAAAGTGGAATCAAATGTAAAAGAAAACATTATCGAAGAATTCCATAATATAGCATTAGCCCAGGATTACATTACACAAGGCGGCATTGGGTATGCAAAAACGGTATTAGAAAAGGCACTCGGCACAGAACAGGCCCAGGCCATACTAAACCGGCTGACATCTTCCTTGCAAGTACGCCCATTTGACTTTGCCCGTAAGGCGGATCCGTCTCAAATTTTCAATTTCATCCAAAATGAGCATCCGCAAACAATTGCGCTGATTTTGTCTTATTTAGAGCCAGGGCAGGCAGGGATTATTTTATCCTCGCTGCCACAGGAAGTACAAGCAGATATCGCTAAACGGATTGCGGTCATGGATTCGACATCGCCGGAAGTCATTAGTGAAATTGAGTCTGTTCTGGAGCGTAAACTTTCTTCAACCGTAACGCAGGATTATACGGAAACTGGCGGGGTAGACGCAGTTGTGGAAGTATTGAACGGAGTAGACCGCCAAACGGAGAAAACCATTTTGGATGCGCTCGAAATCCAAGATCCGGAGCTTGCAGAAGAGATCAAAAAACGTATGTTTGTATTCGAAGATATCGTCACACTGGATAATCGTTCGATTCAACGTGTTATCCGTGATTGTGAGAATGAGGATTTACTTCTATCGATGAAGGTTTCAAGTGAAGAAGTAAAGGAAATTATTTTCCGCAATATGTCACAGCGCATGGCTGACACATTCCGTGAAGAAATGGAGATTATGGGACCGGTTCGGCTGCGTGATGTAGAGGAAGCCCAATCCCGTATTGTAGGAGTCATCCGACGTTTAGAGGATGCCGGAGAAATTATTATTGCTCGTGGTGGAGGAGATGACGTCATTGTCTAGAATCATCCGAAAAACACAGGCAAAGCAGACAGACGGCAAAGAAATTAAAATTCAACCATTTCAGTTTTTCCAGCCCCATTCAGCAAATGAACTAGAACAGGCTGAAAAGAAACCGGAAATTACGCGCGAGGAAATACTTGCGGAGCGTGATCAGCTGTTAGCAGAGGCGAGACAGCAGTTAGAAATGGAAAAACAGCAGTTTGCACACTTTCAGCAGCAGCAGCTTCAGGTAAGTGAGGAAGCAAAGCAGCACTGGGAGGAAGAAAAACTGCATTTACAACAGCAGGCATATGATGAAGGCTTTGCTCAAGGGTATGAAGAAGGGGTGCAAAAGGCAAATGCCGATATGCAGCAAACTCTTCATACAGCAAACGAGATCATGACAAGTGCCCAGGGAAATGCGCAGAAATACCTGGACTCTCAGGAATCAGTCATTTTGGAACTTGGTATTGCATCAGCTGAGCGGATTATGAATACAGTGCTTGCCCGGGAGGAAGAAACATTTGTCTCCATTGTCAGACGCGCTCTTAAGGATGCACGCGAAATGAAGGAGATTAAAATTTATGTCTCTCCTGAATACTATGAGGTAATTTCAAAAAACCGGGAGGAATTGGCGGAAATGTTCCCGCCGGATGTCCCTTTCCTTATTTTTGTTAATGAAGATTTGGCAAATGCAGAAAGCTATATTGAAACAAGTCACGGACGTATCGTCGTTTCCATTGATACACAATTAAATGAACTTCGATTGAAGCTTAGGGAAATTTTAGATAGTAAGGAATGATTGCATGCGCGCCGCCCAACTAATCGAACATATTCCAAACATACCGACACTTCAAAAGTTCGGTAAAGTGACAAGGGTTGTCGGCTTGATGATCGAATCCCAGGGACCAGACAGCTCTATCGGGGATGTGTGTAAAATTCATGTAAATTCGCCGGTGAATGGTCATCAAATTATTTTAGCGGAAGTAGTAGGTTTCAAGGATGAAATTGTGGTGCTCATGCCTTACTCTTCCTTGCGGGAAATTTCCATCGGCTGTTTAGTAGAAGGAACAGGGAAACCGCTGGAGGTCAAAGTAGGCCCTGAATTGATCGGAAAAGTATTAAATTCGATGGGAGAGCCGTATGATGGTTATTCATTGCCTCGTGGGCTTGTATCGGTACCAACCGAAAAAGAGCCTCCTAACCCTATGACACGTCCGCCTATTACAGAACGTCTGGAAGTAGGCGTTAAGGCGATTGACGGCATGCTAACCGTAGGCAGTGGACAACGTGTCGGTATTTTTGCAGGTTCCGGGGTAGGAAAGAGTACATTGCTCGGGATGATTGCCCGTAATACAAAGGCAGATTTAAACGTTATTGCCTTAGTAGGAGAACGCGGACGTGAGGTGCGGGAGTTCATAGAGCGGGATCTCGGGTCAGAAGGGCTGAGCCGCTCGATCGTCGTCGCTGCAACAAGTGACCAGCCGGCTCTTATGCGCATAAAGGCAGCATTTACAGCAACCGCCATTGCAGAATACTTTAGAGACCGGGGACTGAATGTCATGCTTATGATGGATTCCGTTACTCGGGTGGCTATGGCGCAGCGGGAAGTAGGACTAGCTGTCGGAGAACCTCCTGCAACACGCGGGTATACACCATCTGTTTTCGCTATTTTACCTACTCTGCTTGAACGGACAGGAACGAATCTGCACGGAACGATTACAGCTTTTTACACTGTCCTTGTAGATGGGGATGATATGAATGAGCCCATTGCTGATGCGGTGCGGGGGATACTGGATGGACATATTGTTCTTGACCGTGTTTTAGCCAATAAAGGACAATATCCTGCCATAAATGTTTTAAAAAGTGTGAGCCGTCTGATGAATCATATTACGTCACCAGAGCATGTAGAAGCAGCGTCGCGTCTGCGTGAGCTATATTATACGTACTCAAAATCCGAAGACTTGATCAATATTGGTGCTTATAAACGGGGCACTTCTAAAGAAATTGATGAAGCAATCCATTACGAACCGCTTATTACCAAGTTTTTAAAGCAAGGCTTTATGGATAAAGTGTCACTTGAGCAGACAGTCAATGAAATAATTGCATTATCGAATGGTGGAGCAAATACATGACACAATATATTTACCGTTTTGAAAACATTTTAAACGTCCGTGAACAAGAAAAAAATGAGACGGAAATGGCTTATAAAGAAGCTGTCCGTTCATTTGAAGAGGTCGCAACAAAGCTATACGAATTGCTGAAGAAAAAAGAAGATTTAATCGCCTTTCAGCAGGAACGTCTCGTTACAGGCTCTTCTATTGATGAAATCAGCCATTATGCACGATTTATTAACAGCATGGAAAAAACAATAGAAGATGTCCAGCAGAAAGTAGTACAAGCACGCGCCAAAATGAATTGGCAGGAACAAAAATTAGTAGAAAAAAACTTGGAAGTACGTAAGTTTGAAAAGATGAGAGAAAGAGATTTTGAAACTTATAAGGAAGAACAGCTTCGTCTTGAAACGATTCTTTTAGACGAAATTTCTTCTCTCGCGTACAACAAGAGAGAAATTAGGTGATGTCATGGCAAAGAACGGCGTCGATCGACAAAAAGAGCTAGAAGAGGAGCAAAGCAGCCCTGGCTTTTTTCAAAAGCTATTTTACCTGTTTGTCATCCCGCTTGTATTTACACTGGCTATTTTACTGATCATTGCTACCTTTACAAATACAAATGTATTTAAAATGGCTGATAGCTTAAAAGAGAAAATCCCGTTCCTTACTTCAGAAGAAGGAGCAGAAAATGCTTCGTTAAGTGAAGAAAAAGTGGTGAAATTGCAGGCGGAGATTCAGGAAAAAGAGGCTGAAATCGACCAG
>DEQA01000212.1 GCA_002359075.1 Planococcaceae bacterium UBA3378 | reverse complement strand
AAAAACTACTTCGTTATAAAAAATGTAAGTTTTTCAGTGCCCTCAATGAAACCCAAGGTCTTTTTAGATCTTGGGATTTTTTTATGACTAATGAGTTATTTCCCGGGAAATCGACACAATGAGTGAAAAAGCGATTGGCTATGGATAAATAACGCTAATCAAAACGGCAAGAACGCTGTCACCTCTTGGAGCCCCATATAAAAAGCCGACTCCTGTAACGGAGCCGGCGATTTTATTGAAACTGGGATAATCGGGAGAAAAAGCTTTTTACGAAATCAAGAAATACTTTTTCTGAAGCAGCGAGCTCCCGGTTTAGTGGTGAAATAACCCCTACGGTACGGCGGATTGCCGGAATAGCAATCGGCATTTTTACCGTGAAGCGGGGGGTGGAATCGTAAAGGGAGCTTTCCGGGAGAAGTGTTACCCCAATGCCTGCTGCAACAAGCCCCTTCAAAGCATCCATATCTTCTCCAACGGATGTAATTGCCGGTACAAACCCAACCGATCTGCATGCTTCTACAGCTACTTTATGGAGGATGTATCCTTCAGGGAAAAGGACGAAGTTTTCATGTCGTAAATCGACAAGATTAATCTTTTCGCTTTTTGCCAGCGGGTGATTAGCAGGAAGGAGTGCATAAATATTTTCGCTGAACAGAATAGTTGTATCGATTGCTTCATCTTTTGGCGGAAGAGGTCCTAGAAAAGCCAAATTTAATTCGCGGTTTTTGACCGAATCAACTAAAAATTTGTAGGATCCTTGACGTAGATGGAACGAGACATCGGGATATTCCTTTTTGAAGGCGGAAATGACAGTCGGTAACACATAGCTTGCCAAACTTGTCGGAAAGCCGATTTTTATTGTTCCTTTTGCGGGATCCAAATATTCCTCCACTTGCTTTGCTGCAAAATCAATTGCCTTAAGCGCGGTAATGGTATGTTCCAAAAATATTTTACCAATTGGTGTCAGCTTTACATTGCGCCCGATTCTTTCAAAAAGAGGTGTGCCCAGCTCTTCCTCCAGATTGGCGATTTGCCGGCTGATAGCTGACTGTGCTACGTGAAGATGTTCAGCCGCTTCGGAAATATGTTCACGTTGAGCTACTTCTACAAAATAGCGTAACTGGCGTAATTCCAATATATTCACCCCATTCATCTAAATAGTAGATAATTTCCATCCAAACTATATATTGTTTATATTATTTCGAAAACTTTAAAATGTAAATACGTAATTGAAAGATTTGGGGGGGATTTACATGGCTTTTCATCAATATCCAGCACCGCAAGGCCTTTATTCACCGGAGTTCGAGCATGATGCATGTGGAATTGGCATGTATGCACATGTGAAAGGGCAGCCGTCACATGACATTGTAAAGAATGGTTTAGAGATGTTATGTCGTCTGGAGCACCGTGCAGGACGCGGTGGAGACGGCAAGACAAGTGACGGGGCCGGCATTATGGTACAAATCCCGGACGCATTTTTTAAGCTGAACTGTATGGAGCTTGACTTGCCTGCCAAAGGGGAGTACGGGGTCGGACAGCTATTCTTTACCGAGAAAGAGGAAGAGCGCCTGGCGATTGAAGAAAAAATGAATGAGCTGATTAAAGCGGAAGGGCAGTCGTTAATCGGATGGCGGCTTGCACCGGTAAATAAAGAGCGTTTGAGCGATATGGCAAAGTCCTCGGCACCGGTTGTACGTCAAGTATTTATCTGCAAGAATGCAGGCGGCAGATTAGCCTTCGAGCGGAAGCTATATGTTATTCGCAAGCAGCTGGAACAATGGGCGGAAGGGCAAGGATATGAATTTTACTGCCCTAGCCTTTCGAGTCAGACGATGGTTTTTAAAGGATTATTGGCACCGGAAGAAGTGAGTGGTTTTTATCAGGATCTGCAGGATGAAAGCTTTATGTCGGCATTTGCCCTTGTTCATTCCCGTTATTCGACAAATACATTTCCGTCATGGAAACGTGCCCATCAAAACCGCTATATGATCCACAACGGCGAAATTAATACGCTGCGCGGTAATATCAATTGGATGCGTGCCCGCGAACAGCAATTTGTGTCAGAAGCATTCGGGGATGATTTACAAAAGATCCTGCCTATTATTGATCAAACAGGTTCGGATTCTTCCATGCTCGATAATGCATTTGAATTTTTTGTATTAGCAGGACGCTCACCAGCTCATGCAGCGATGATGCTGATTCCGGAGCCGTGGTCGGAAAATCCGCGGATCAATAAAGGACGAAAAGCGTTTTATCAATATCATGCGTCCTTAATGGAACCTTGGGATGGCCCAACAGCAATCTGTTTTACTGACGGTAAGCAAATAGGAGCCATTTTAGACCGTAATGGACTGCGCCCAGGCAGACTGTATGTAACGAAGGATGATCATATTATTTTCTCTTCTGAGACAGGGGTAGTGGATGTGCGGGAGGAAGAGGTAGCCGTGAAAGACTACTTAAGTCCGGGCCGTATGCTGTTAATCGATCTAGAGCAGGGCAGAATCATTTCTGATGAGGAGCTAAAGACTGAAATGGCAGCTCAGGAGCCTTATCAGAAATGGCTTGAAGAAAACATGCTGAAGCTGGAGTCCCCAAAGGAAGAAGCGGAGGTTGTGAGCGATTTGACGCTTCGTCAAAAAGTGTACGGCTATACCTTTGAGGATGTGCAAAAATATATCGTCCCGTTAGCAAAGGAAGGAAAAGATCCTTTAGGCTCTATGGGGAATGATACGCCGCTTGCTGTACTGTCAGATCGGCCGCAGTCGCTGTTTAATTATTTTAAGCAGCTGTTCGCCCAAGTAACAAATCCGCCGATTGATTCGATCCGTGAACATGTTGTGACTTCGACAATGACCTTGCTTGGAAGAGAAGGGAATCTGCTGCATCCGACTGCAGAAAATGTACGGCGCATTATGCTCGAAACGCCTATTTTAACAAATAGCGAGTACAAACGTTTATCAGAAAACAAGGAAAAGGATTTTCAACCATCTGTTATCTCGCTTGCCTATACGAAAAAGTTGGAGGAGGAACTGCATCGCATCCGCCGGCAGGCTGTAGCTGCCATAGAACACGGAGCATCCTTGCTTGTGCTTAGTGACAATGTAGAACATCCTGCTGTTCCAACAGTGCCGGTGCTGCTTGCAGCAAGCAGTCTACATCAATACTTAGTACAAAAGGGCCTTCGTACAAAAGTGAGCCTGATTGTAAATAGCGGGGAAGCGCGGGAAGTTCATCATTTTGCCGCTTTAATTGGTTTTGGGGTAGACGCGATCAATCCATATCTTGCCTACGCTACGATTAAGGAAGCGATTGAAAAAGGGAATCTGTCTGCCGACTATCAAACTGCTGTAAAGAAATACCGGAAAGGAATAGCAGACGGGGTAGTGAAGGTGATGTCAAAAATGGGGATTTCTACTGTGCAGTCCTACCGTGGGGCACAGGTGTTTGAGGCAGTAGGGATTAGTAAGGACGTCATCAAGGAACACTTCACAGGCACAGCCTCCCAAATTGATGGCATTGATTTAGAAACAATCGGTAAAGAGGCAAAACGCCGACATGAAGACGCGGTAAAGGCAATGCATGCTGAGCTGGAGTCCGGTTCAGACTTCCAATGGCGTGCAGACGGCGAGCACCACGCTTTTAATCCGAAAACGATCCACACACTGCAGTGGGCAACACGAAAAAATGATTACGGTCTTTATCGCATGTATGCGGAAATGGCGAACGAAGAACGAATCGGCTTTTTACGGAATTTATTTGATTTTAGAAAAGCAGAACGAAAAATTCCATTAGAAGAAGTAGAACCGGTCGATGCCATCGTTACCCGTTTTAAATCCGGGGCAATGTCCTTTGGCTCCTTATCGAAGGAGGCACATGAAACATTAGCTGTTGCAATGAATCGTCTAGGTGCCCGCTCTAATTCCGGGGAGGGAGGAGAAGATCCGGTCCGCTTTACACCAGATGCAAATGGAGACAGCCGCCGCAGCGCGATCAAGCAAATTGCTTCCGGGCGTTTCGGTGTAAAATCCCACTATCTTGTCAATGCCGATGAGCTGCAAATTAAAATGGCGCAAGGAGCAAAACCGGGGGAAGGCGGACAATTGCCGGGCAATAAAGTTTACCCATGGGTGGCAGAAGTACGAGGGTCTACGCCGGGTGTCGGTTTAATATCCCCGCCGCCCCACCATGATATTTACTCCATCGAGGATATGGCTGAATTAATCCATGATTTAAAAAATGCCAATCGCTACGCACGGATTTCCGTCAAGCTTGTAGCAAAAGCGGGTGTAGGGACCATTGCGGCAGGTGTTGCAAAGGGGGCAGCAGATGTCATTGTCATTTCGGGCTATGACGGAGGAACAGGTGCTTCTCCGAAAACCTCCATTAAGCATACGGGACTTCCATGGGAGCTGGGGCTGGCAGAAGTGCACCAAACCTTAATGCTAAATGGGCTTCGTGACCGGGTCGTACTGGAAACGGACGGAAAATTAATGACGGGAAAAGATGTGGTAATGGCAGCTCTGTTCGGAGCAGAGGAATTTGCATTCGCCACAGCTCCGTTAATTGTTTTAGGCTGTGTGATGATGCGGGCATGCCACCTGGATACTTGTCCAGTGGGAGTGGCGACACAAAACCCGGAACTTCGCGCCAAATTCATGGGCAGTGCCGACCACGTAGTGAATTATATGCGCTTTGTAGCACAAGAAATGCGTGAATATATGTCAATTTTAGGCTTCCGTACGGTAGAAGAAATGGTAGGAAGAACAGATGTCCTGATGATTTCCGAACGTACAAAGCAGCACTGGAAGGCAAGTCAGCTGGATTTGACAGCCCTTCTTCACCAAGTACCGGGTACACGTACAAAACAGCACGAACAACATCATGGAATTGCAGAAAGCTTCGATATGGTGCATTTGTTGCCGAAAGTTGAAAAAGCGATCGAGGAAAAGAAAAAGGTAGAGCTTTCATTTCCCATTAAAAATACAGACCGTGTAATGGGAACGATTATCGGCAGTGAAATTTCCCGCAAATACGGAGAACAAGGACTGTCGGATGATACGATTACCCTTACCTTTACTGGTCATGCCGGTCAGAGCTTTGGTGCCTTTATCCCGCGGGGCATGACGATGAAAGTGGAAGGTGACGTGAATGACTATTTTGGTAAAGGATTATCCGGCGGGAAGGTTATGGCTGTGTCACCAATCAAAGGCGTTTACGAGAAAAATGTCATTGCCGGCAACGTATGCTTATATGGTGCAACAAGCGGTCAGGCATTTATTAACGGCCGTGCGGGACACCGGTTTGCCGTACGTAACTCGGGTGCCAATATCGTAGTGGAGGGAATTGGAGATCACGGCTGCGAATACATGACGGGCGGGCGCATTGTTGTGTTAGGCGATGTAGGCCAAAATTTCGGTGCGGGTATGTCGGGAGGCGTTGCCTATGTTCTGCCGACAAATGCGGCGGCCTTTAAAGCACAGTGCAATATGGAGATGATTGAATTTGCGCAACTCGAGGAGAAAAGTGAAGTCGAAGCGGTTCGCAAGCTGATCATTCAACATCTGGAGCAGACCGAAAGTACAGCTGCCCTTCATGTGCTGGCAAAGTGGGAGGAAATGGTGCCGAAGTTCGTAAAGGTCGTGCCGACAGATTATCAGGCAATGCTGGAGAAAATCAATTTCCATAAGCTGCAAGGATTAACAGATGAAAATGCAGCAATGCAGGCATTTGCAGAAACAACAGGCAGCAGGGAGCCGGCTATTTTAAATTAAACAGACGAGCAAATAGGATGCTGACTAGCCAGGGATCACCAGTGGACTGTATGGAAGTGCGGCCCCTGGTGAATATTTTAAAAATGCGTTTTAGAAAAAAGGAGGGGCAAGATGGGGAAACCGACCGGATTTATGGAATACAAACGAGAAAAGACGAAGGAGCAGCCAACACGAGAGCGTGTTTCCAGCTGGAAGGAATATGCGTCTAGATTGTCTGATGAATCATTGCAAACGCAAGGGGCCCGCTGTATGGATTGCGGCACACCGTTTTGCCATATGGGAATAGAAATCCGCGGGACGGCTGCAGGATGCCCGATCAATAACGTCATTCCTGAATGGAATGACCTAGTATATAAAGGACAGTGGAAGGAAGCGTTGGACCGTCTGCATATGACGAATAACTTTCCCGAGTTCACCGGCCGTGTCTGCCCGGCACCTTGTGAAGGCTCCTGTACATTAGCGATTACAGATCCTGCTGTAGCAATCAAATCGATCGAACGTACGATTATTGATAAAGGCTTTGAAAATGGCTGGGTTGTTCCGCGTCTTCCACGTCATAGAACGGGGCAAAAGATTGCTGTTATTGGGTCAGGTCCCGCAGGATTGGCTGCTGCTGATGAACTGAATCAGCTTGGGCATAATGTGACGGTATTTGAACGGGCTGATCGTCCCGGCGGATTATTAATGTACGGCATCCCCAATATGAAGCTTGAAAAAGAAGTGATTGAGCGCCGTGTAAATCTGCTTATGCTAGAAGGGATCGAATTTAAATGTGGTGTAAACGTAGGGGTTGAGATATCTGCAGAGGAGCTCCGTTCGCAATATGATGCCGTCATTTTATGTACCGGAGCGCAAAAACAGCGTCTGCTTTATATGGAAGGTTCGGATGCGCAAGGAATTCATCTGGCTATGGAATATTTGACGGATGTGACAAAGAGCCTGCTCGATTCAAACTTTGAGGATGGAAAGGCGCTGAATGTAAAGGGCAGGGACGTAATCGTTATCGGCGGCGGAGATACAGGAGCAGACTGCGTAGCAACAGCGATCCGCCAAAACTGTAAATCTGTTTATCAATTTGGTAAGCATCCCGCACTATCGATAAACCGGACAGCAGAAAACCTATGGCCGAAAGATCCGAATGTGTTTACACTGGATTACGCATACGCAGAAGTAAATGATATAAAAGGGTACGACCCGCGTGAATACTGCATTCAAACTAAAAAAATTGTAAAGGACGCAAACGGCCATGTAAAAGAGCTTCATACAATTCAGATGGAGAAAATTCTCGGTGAAGACGGCTTCCATTATTTCAAGGAGCTGCCGGGAACAGAGCGTGTATGGCCGGCTCAGTATGTATTTGTAGCAATCGGCTTTGAAGGCGTTGAAAAAACACTGCCCGAACAGTTTGGAGTGGAAGTCGCAAATAACCGGATCCGGGCCTCGGTAAAAGATTTCGAAACGAATATTCCCGGTATTTTTGCAGCAGGAGATGCACGCCGCGGTCAAAGTCTTGTTGTATGGGCTATTAAAGAAGGGCGCAGTGTAGCAGCAAGCGTACATCATTATTTGCAGGAAGTAAGGCAATTTGCCTGATTAACAGGAAAGAGCGCTTGAAAAGTCATTTTGCTATGTCTTTTACAATAAAAACGGCAGCATGATCAGGGTGTAAAGCTATTAATCTTGAATAATATTTAATAAAACAGAGTTGTCCAGAAAGTTTACGCCTTCTGGACAGCTCTTTTTGTATGGCAGCCCTTTATAGTATAAGCTGGTTGGTAAATCCAGCTATAGGAGAAAAACTAGATTTCCCTCAGTTTATAGGGAGAGAGGAATTTGATGAAGTACGGGGGAGAAAGGCAGGTTTCAATCATGCAGAACAAAAAAATAAAGAGGAGATTTTCCAAGAGAAGAAAAGATCGTGTGAAAACAGCGGATTAATATATCGGAGAATAGCAAATTGATATTCATTCTCATTGGCCGTGTTCTTATTGAAAAAATAAAAATAAAAGCGAATTTCCAAATTAATATATAAAATCTCGTTAAGATAGCGTTTCCAAAGAAAAACCGTCAGTTATTTAATTAAAATCATTCTAAACTATTTGCAACTCGATTCTATTTCAGTTAAGATTATTAATGACGAAAATAAGTAATGGAATATCCATTCAATTGAACATATGGAGGGTAACTTATGGCAACTTTAGAGATCAAAGATCTTCACGTTGAAATCGAAGGCAAAGAGATTTTAAAAGGTGTAAACCTAACTATTAACACAAACGAAATCCATGCAATCATGGGTCCAAACGGTACTGGTAAATCTACATTAGCATCTGCAATCATGGGTCACCCTAAATACGAAGTAACACAAGGTGAAGTATTACTTGATGGAGAGAATGTATTGGAAATGGAAGTTGATGAGCGCGCGAAAGCCGGTCTATTCCTGGCAATGCAATACCCTTCAGAAATTTCTGGTGTTACAAATGCGGACTTCCTGCGCTCTGCAATCAATGCGCGCCGTGAAGAAGGCGATGAAATTTCACTTATGAAATTCATCCGTGAATTAGATAAAACAATGGAATTTTTAGAAATGCCTGAAGAGATGGGCCAACGTTACTTAAACGAAGGTTTCTCAGGCGGTGAGAAAAAACGTAACGAAATTCTGCAGTTAATGATGATCAAGCCTACTTTTGCTATCCTTGACGAAATCGACTCAGGTCTTGATATCGACGCATTGAAAGTCGTTTCAAAAGGGATCAACGAAATGCGCGGCGAAGGCTTTGGCTGCTTAATGATCACGCACTATCAGCGTTTATTAAACTACATCACACCTGACCATGTACACGTTATGATGCAAGGCCGTGTTGTAAAATCAGGTGGTTCTGAATTGGCACAGCGCTTGGAAGCAGAAGGTTATGAGTGGATTAAACAAGAATTAGGTATCGAAGACGAAACAGTTAATCAAGAAGCATAATTAAGGAGGACGAAAGAGATGACGGTTGAAACTAAATTGGCGTTATCAGCACAAGAAGTACGTTCGTTCTCGCAAAACAACAACGAACCGGCAGCATTTGCTGATTTCCGCGTTGCAGCTCTTGAAAAGGCAGCTGAACTAGCGCTACCAAAGCCAGACAAAACAAATATCACAAAATGGAATTTTACAGAATTCCCAGTCCACACTGTGGAATCAGCAAAATTTGCATCTTTAGAAGAGCTTCCTGAGGAAGTAAAAGCAATAATCGATATCGAAGGACAGCAAAATCTTTATATCCAGCGCAATAATACGGCTGCTTTCATCAAAGTATCAGAAGAGCTGAAGTCAAAAGGCGTGATTTTCACGGACATGGAAACAGCAATCCGTGATCATGCTGAGCTAGTAGAGAAATACTTCATGACTACTGCTGTAAAAGTGGATGAGCACAAGCTGGCTGCTTATCACGCTGCATTAGTTAACGGCGGAGTATTTGTCTATGTACCGCGCAATGTAATCATTGATGAGCCGCTTCAAGTCGTATTCCTAAACGATAATGAGGAAGCTTCATTATTTAACCATGTGCTTGTTGTAGCTGAAGAATCTTCAGCTGTTACATACGTAGAAACGTATGTTTCCACAGTAGAAGAGGCAAAAGGCCAAGCAAACATCATTGCTGAAGTAATCGTAAAAGATAATGCACAGGTTACTTTCGGTGCTGTCGATGTATTGGCAAAAGGTTATACGACATATGTTAACCGCCGTGCGCATCTGACACGTGATGCAAAAATTGACTGGGCTCTTGGTCTAATGAACGATTCAGATACAATTTCTGAAAACATTACACATTTAGTAGGTGACGGTTCTGTTGCTGATACAAAAACGGTGGTAGTCGGCCGAGGCACACAAAAGCAAAACTTCACTACAGAAGTCCGCCACTGGGGTAAAAACTCTGATGGGCAAATCCTGACGCATGGTGTAATGAAAGAAGGAGCACAATCTATTTTCAACGGAATTGGTAAAATCGAACACGGTGCGACAAAAGCAAACGCTGAGCAAGAATCACGCGTCCTAATGCTTTCTGAAAAAGCACGCGGTGATGCGAACCCAATTCTATTAATCGACGAAGATGATGTAACAGCAGGACACGCAGCATCTGTTGGACGGGTTGACCCGACTCAGCTGTACTACTTGATGAGCCGCGGGATTTCAAAAGCAGAAGCAGAGCGCCTTGTAATTCATGGATTCCTTGCGCCAGTTGTTACTAACCTGCCAATCGAGGGCGTTAAAAAGCAGCTGACGGAGGTTATCGAAAGGAAAGTTCGATAATGAATAAAGACATTAAAAGCTATTTTCCAATTTTGAATCAAGAAGTAAACGGGCATCCGCTCGTTTACCTTGATAGTGCAGCAACGTCTCAAAAGCCTATTCCAGTAATGGAAGCGATGAGAAAGTACTATGAACTGGACAATTCAAACGTGCACCGTGGTGTCCATACATTAGGAAACCGTGCTACGGATCTTTATGAGGGCGCTCGCGATAAAGTACGGAAATTCATTAATGCTAATTCAACAAAAGAGGTCATTTTCACTCGCGGTACAACGACTTCCCTCAACACTGTTGCTTCAGGCTATGCCCGCCAAACGCTTCAGGAGGGGGATGAAATCGTCATTTCCTATATGGAGCACCATTCTAATATTATTCCTTGGCAGCAGGTTGCAAAGGAAAAAGGTGCAGTATTAAAGTATCTTGATTTAGAAGCGGATGGAACGATTTCTCTTGATACAGTACGCAAGACGATTACACCGAAGACGAAAATTGTCTCTGTCATGATGGTTTCGAATGTACTTGGTACCATTAATCCGGTAAAAGAGATTGCTAAAATTGCCCATGAAAACGGGGCAATCATGGTTGTGGATGGAGCACAGGCTGTTCCTCATATGAAGGTGGATGTGCAGGACATCGATTGTGACTTTTTAGCTTTCTCGGGCCATAAAATGTGTGGTCCTACAGGGATCGGGGTATTATACGGAAAACAAGCAATCCTTGAAAACATGGAACCGATTGAATTTGGCGGTGAAATGATTGATTTTGTTGGCCTTTACGATTCAACATGGAAAGAGCTTCCGTGGAAATTCGAAGGAGGTACGCCAATCATTGCGAGTGCCATTGGTCTTGGTGCAGCCATCGATTTCTTAACTGAAATTGGGTTAGAGAATATCGAAGCATACGAGCATAAGCTGGCAGCATATGCAATGGACCAAATGAGCTCAATTGATGGGCTGGCAATTTATGGACCTCGTGATGCTGATAAACGATGCGGCTTGGTAACATTCAATCTGGCTGATGTACATCCACATGATGTAGCAACAGTATTAGATATGAATGGTATCGCTGTCCGTGCGGGACATCACTGTGCCCAACCGCTGATGAAATGGCTTCAAGTAACAGCAACGGCCCGTGCAAGCTTCTACATGTATAATGATGAAGCGGATATTGATGCACTCGTTGCAGGATTGCGAGCAGCGAAGGAGTATTTTAACGATGTCTTTTAATAATAACCTTGACCAACTGTATCGTTCCGTTATTATGGATCACTATAAAAATCCGCGTAACAAAGGATCTTTGGAAGATGAAAGTGTGACAATCGATATGAACAACCCAACTTGTGGCGACCGTATCCATTTAACACTGAAAGTAGAAGACGGGATTGTAAAGGATGCAAAATTCGATGGTGAAGGCTGCTCCATCTCCATGTCTTCAGCTTCCATGATGACGCAGATCATCAAAGGAAGAAAGAAAGAAGAAGCACTCGAACTAGCAGGGATTTTCTCGAAAATGATGCTGGGAGAAGAGTTTGACGCAGATAAATATGACTTAGGGGATGTAGAGGCACTACAAGGTGTCGCAAAATTCCCGGCACGTATTAAATGTGCCACACTTGCCTGGAAAGCTATGGAAAAAGGCGTAAATGAACAATAATGGACTATCCAATACCTGTTTATAAATGAACGGAGGAGACAACATGGCGAAAAAGATGCCTGATATCGGCGATTACAAATATGGCTTCCATGATAAGGACGTATCAATTTTCCGTTCTAAACGTGGATTGACTGAAGAAATCGTTCGAGAAATTTCAAAAATGAAAAATGAGCCGGAGTGGATGTTAGAATACCGCTTAAACGCTCTGGAAATCTTCTATTCAAAACCAATGCCACAATGGGGTGGCGATCTTTCTGCATTAAACTTCGACGAAATTACGTACTATGTAAAACCGTCTGAAGCTACGCAAAAATCATGGGATGAAGTACCGGAAGAAATCAAACGTACATTTGATAAATTAGGTATTCCAGAAGCAGAGCAGAAATATTTAGCAGGTGTATCTGCCCAGTATGAATCTGAGGTAGTTTACCACAATATGAAACAAGACCTTGAAGATATGGGGATTGTATTTAAAGATACAGACTCAGCACTTCGTGAAAATGAAGACATCTTCAAACAATACTGGGGTACAGTGATTCCGGCATCAGATAACAAATTTGCTGCGCTTAACTCAGCAGTATGGTCAGGTGGTTCATTTATCTATGTACCACCAGGTGTAAAAGTAGAAACACCATTACAAGCTTATTTCCGTATTAACTCAGAGAACATGGGTCAATTCGAGCGTACGTTAATCATCGTTGACGAAGGGGCACACGTACACTACGTAGAGGGATGTACAGCTCCTGTTTATACGACAAACTCATTACACTCAGCAGTAGTAGAAATCATCGTTAAGAAGGATGCTTACTGCCGTTATACAACGATCCAAAACTGGGCGAATAACGTTTACAACCTAGTAACAAAACGTACAGTTGTTGAAGAAAACGGTACGATGGAATGGATCGATGGAAACATCGGTTCAAAACTAACAATGAAATATCCAGCGTGTATCTTAAAAGGTGAAGGCGCTCGTGGTATGACATTATCCATCGCATTAGCTGGCCGCGGTCAGCACCAGGATGCAGGTGCAAAAATGATCCACTTAGCACCAAACACATCTTCAACAATCGTATCAAAATCGATTTCAAAACAAGGCGGTAAAGTATCATACCGCGGTATCGTCCGCTTCGGCCCTCGTGCTAGTGGCGCACGTGCAAATATCGAGTGCGATACATTGATCATGGATAACGAGTCTACTTCAGACACAATTCCATACAACGAAATTTTAAATGACAATGTATCTTTAGAGCACGAAGCGAAAGTTTCAAAAGTATCTGAAGAGCAATTGTTCTACTTAATGTCCCGCGGTATTTCAGAGGAAGAAGCGACAGAAATGATCGTAATGGGCTTCATCGAGCCATTCACAAAAGAGCTTCCAATGGAATACGCAGTAGAGATGAACCGTCTGATCAAGTTCGAGATGGAAGGGTCTATCGGTTAATGATAAAAAGATCGAGTGCAATGTGCGCTCGATCTTTTTTGGCTAGTGAAAGGCTCACTCTACTATATTATGGAGAAATAATCGGGACCCACAGTTCATGTCGTGGCTTATGTTTGGGCCCGTAATAGCATTTGATACAGGGCAAATCAGCCAGCACATAGCCGGATGTCGGCACCCATTCTGCATATAATCTCTCCCATGCTTCTGCGATATTCGGAAAAACCACCTATGCACTTGGAGGTAGAGTGAGAATAACCATATCATTTGGTGGCTCGCTGTCATATCGTACTCCCATAAAGTAAGCAAATTCGTCACCGGTAATGGATGCCTCTTTACCACAAACACCTAGCAAACCCTCAAGCGAGCATTTTGGATTTTCCCAAGATAAATCGATCAGTTCCTGCATAAACCCCTCTTTCTTTGCGTCGTTCCATAGCATAGGAATCGTTTTAAAGGCCTTTGCCGTTTTGACAGGCTTGCTTTTTCCGATGATTCGCAGCTCAAAGTCAATATTTTCAATTCTGTATTCCATTTATTGAGTTTCTTTTTATAGAAATGGGGAAAGAGATTTTAGCGGTCCAGCAATAAGGAAATGTAACTGTTCAGCTGATGACCCTACAGACCAGCCAGAATGATATCAGGTACATCAGTAAAAACAGCATCAATACCTGCTGCCTGAAGCTGTCTAGCAATTGCTGCATCATTTACGGTAAAGGCTCTTACTGTGCATCCATTTTCCATTGCCTTTTGGATCGCATTGCGGTACATATGGGCATAATGAATGTGCAGTGCATCACCTGGCAAAGCATGTACATAAGCATCGATATTAACAACTAGAGAGCCAAACAGCACCCCTGTTTGAATAGCCGGCTGCAATTGATGGAATCGCTGGATGCTCTCATGATTAAAGGAGGACACGATAATCCGTTTTTGCAAATCCAAGGCACTAATTTCCTCCGAAATAAGCTGTTCGATCCCTTCA
The DNA here is from genome assembly GCA_002359075.1 of Planococcaceae bacterium UBA3378. GTDB lineage: Bacteria > Bacillota > Bacilli > Bacillales_A > Planococcaceae > Lysinibacillus_B. Next base: position 4,047 of record DEQA01000212.1, on the reverse strand, counting down.
TATTCAAAAATATCTGACTTGATTTCAATATTCAGCATATGGTCTGTTTCCTTGTATACAGCAAGAACTTCCCGGAGCGTAGGAATCTTCTCACCAGCAAACTGTTCTCCAAACCAGCTTCCATAATCGTACCTGCGCAGTTCTTGTAGTGCCATATCCTTTACAAAACCTGAACCATTTGACGTGCGGTTAATTGTTTCATCATGAATAACGACCAGTTGTCCATCCGCCGTTAGATGGACGTCAAATTCTACGCCAAATACGTCCAGCTCCGCCGCCTTACGGAAAGCAAGAAGCGTATTTTCTGGAAATTTCCCGCTGAATCCTCTATGTGCAAATAGCTTCATTTTCTTTTCTCCCCACTTTCGTATGAAAAATAGTAAAACTTCCTCACTGTTTAGAATATAGTGATTCAAAGGCCGGCACAACTAATTTACAGAAAATTCACGCGGGTTTAACAGATACTTGATAATGAAATCTTATAATGGTTTTGTGGAGGAGTGTTAGCCCGTCAAAAAGGAGGAGAAAAAAGTGCATGGAAAGAGTAAAGCTTGAAAATGTAAAAAAGTCCTATGATAAACAGACGGAAGTGCTCCGCGACATCAACGTAGAAATAGAGCCGGGGGAATTCTTTGTGCTAGTAGGTCCGTCGGGATGCGGAAAGAGTACAATGCTGCGGGTCATTGCCGGGCTGGAGGAAATGACGGCAGGAAGGCTGATTTTCGGCAAGGCAGTCGTGAATGACATCCCGCCAAGTAAACGCGGCATTACGATGGTATTTCAAAACTATGCCCTGTATCCACATATGACAGTGGCTGAAAACATTGGGTTTGGCCTTCAGATAAAGAAGCTTGGAAAACAGCTGCGCAAAGAAAAAATTGAGGAAGTAGCAGACATGCTCGGCTTAAGCGATTACTTAAGCAGGAAGCCGCGTCAGCTATCAGGCGGACAGCGGCAACGTGTAGCCCTGGCGAGAGCAATTGTGAATGAGCAGCCGATCTGTTTGATGGATGAGCCCCTTTCCAACCTGGATGCAAAACTGCGTGCCCATATGCGCTCTGAGCTTCGGCGCTTACAAAAAAAGCTGGGCTTTACGATGATTTATGTGACACATGACCAGGTGGAAGCGATGACGATGGGGGACAGGATGATGATTTTGGACAAAGGCGTTGCCCAGCAAATCGGCAGCCCGATGGATATTTATAATTATCCGGAGAATACATTTGTCGCTACATTTATCGGCTCACCGCCAATGAATTTGAAAAAAGCAATTGTACAAGCAGCAGCTCCTGCCATCCGGCTCAGCTCCACTATTATGCTGCCTGTTGAAGCGCAGCTTTTAGAGAAACTGCCGGACAGCGTTATTTTCGGCGTGCGTCCCGAACATCTTATGAGACCTGTAGAAGGAGCGCACGTATATAAGGCAACTGTTGTGAATGTAGCGCTTTTAGGAAATGAAACACTGATTTCGCTTGATTTGGATGGAGAAGAATGGATTTGTAAATGGGGAGGGCAATGGCATTATAAAATCGGCCAATCACTTGAATTTTCTATTAACGAAGAGGAAGTTTGCTTGTTTGATCCGGAGACAGAAAAAATCATCCAAAAAGGGATGAAGGGATAAGGGGCGAGTTTATGAAGCTGTGGAAACGTTCTGTAAACGTAAGAGTGGGGCTGCTTTATCTGCTTCCCTCGATTATCCTGTTTGGGATGTTCGTGTTCTATCCGATGGCAAAAACGATTTATTTGAGCTTCTTTTTAACGAATCAAAACGGTCTGCCTGTCTATTTCAACGGGATAGAAAATTACACGTATATCTTTACGTCGGACGAATTCAGGAACAGTATGAAGGCTACCTTGCTGTTTGTTATCTATACTGTTCCGGTGAGCGTATTCATTGCGCTTATCATGGCCATTTTGGCAAATGAAAAACTGAGGGGTGTCGGCTTTTACCGGACGATTTTTTCTTCAACGATGGGGATTTCTGTTGCCGCTTCAGCTGTCGTATGGCTGTTTTTGTTCCATCCATCAGTCGGTGCCTTCAATAATATTTTAAAAGCCGTCGATCTGCCGGCTGTTCAGTGGCTGCTGGATCCTGATTGGGCCTTGCTTTCTGTTTCCTTGACGACGATCTGGATGAATATTGGCTTTAACTTTCTCGTTATTTTAGGAGGTCTGCAAAATATTGATGAAAGCCTGTATGAAAGTGCAACGATAGACGGGGCAGGTTATTTTACAAAACTGCGCCGAATCACCATTCCGCTTTTATCTCCTACATTATTTTTCATTATTACGATTTCATTAATTAATGCATTCCAAAGTTTCGGCCAAATCGATATTTTAACAAAGGGCGGACCGATTCAATCGACCAATCTTGTTGTGTATTCGATTTACAAGGAGGCCTTCGTCAATTATCAATTCGGTACGGCCAGTGCACAGGCGATTGTATTATTTGCCGTCGTGCTCATTGTGACGATCCTGCAATTTAAGTTTGGGGAAAGGAAGGTCCATTATCAATGAAAATGCCTCTTTCTCAAAAAATCTTATTCTATATTCTCCTGACAGTTTTTGCGGTTCTCGTATTTTTTCCTGTCGCCTATGCCTTTTTGATTTCATTCATGACCCCGCAGGAAGTACTGATGGGCAATATTCTGCCGCGCAGTTTTTCATTTGGGAATTATGAACAGGCCTTTGAACGTCTGCCACTCTTGAAATACTTGTTTAACAGCTTTGTAGTTTCCAGTATTGTCATGGCAGGGCAGGTGCTGGTGTGTGCCATGGCTGCCTATGTATTTGTATTTCTGCCGTTTCGAGGCAGCAACCTGATCTTCTTCCTGTTTATCTCGACAATGATGATTCCTTGGGAGGCAACAATGATTCCAAATTTCCTGCTTATTCAGGGATTTGGCTGGACGAATACGTATATGGCGTTAACACTGCCCTTTTTTGCATCTGCATTCGGTACGTTTCTGTTGCGCCAGCACTTTTTAACGATACCGTATGAACTGTATGAGGCAGCCCAAATCGGGGGAGTCGGCAAGCTGAAATTTTTCTGGAAGGTCGTACTGCCGATGTCCAAAACAAGCGTTATTACATTAGGCGCCTACAGCTTTTTAACGACGTGGAACATGTACTTATGGCCCCTTCTTACGACAACGAACGATACGGTAAGAACAGTGCAGATCGGTATTCGCCAATTACAGTCAAATGAAAGTGCAACAGATTGGGGGGTGGTCATGGCCGGTGTAATGATTATTATTTTGCCAACGTTAATTTTGCTCTTTTTAGGTCAAAAACAATTGCAAAGAGGATTAACGCAAGGGGCTATTAAATAAACGAAAAGGGGTTTAGAAGGATGTCTACTATAAAGAAGCTGTTTATGTTTGGCTTACTATTTGCGTTATTACTTATTATTAGTGCTTGTAAGGGCGATGAGGCTACTGAAGAAAAGGACGCACCAGAAGGGAAAACGGAGGATACGGCTACACCAGCCGGGGAAAAGGTGAAAATCGAGTTTTGGCATGCGATGAGCGGGTCGAACCAACAGGCGATTGATACTATTGTAGCTGACTACAATGCTTCCCAGGACAACTATGAAGTAGAAGCTTTATTCCAAGGAAGCTATGAAGAGTCTTTGGCGAAGCTCCGCAGCGTTGGAGGAACGGCAGATGCGCCGGCCATTATGCAAGTATTTGAAGTTGGGACAAAATATATGATTGAAAGCGGCTACATTGAGCCGGTACAGACATTCATTGACAAGGATCACTATGATATCGGTCAGTTGGAAGAAAATATCCTAAACTACTACTCTGTCGATGATCAATTGTATTCGATGCCATTTAATTCTTCTACCCCTGTTATGCTGTACAACAAAGACGCCTTTGCAGCTGCCGGGCTGGACCCTGAAAATCCGCCTGAAACATTCGAGGAGGTGAAAGCCGCAGCAGAGAAGCTGACAGATGGCGATATGAAAGGCTTTTCAATCCTTTTATACGGGTGGTTCTTTGAAGAAATGCTGGCTACACAGGGCGGTCTTTATGTAGATGC
>DEQA01000063.1 GCA_002359075.1 Planococcaceae bacterium UBA3378 | reverse complement strand
ACCTCTGCTGCAATAGAGAGCAGGCGGCCGCGGTCGATCACAAGCTCTTCAAACAAATTCATCAGGACATCCAAACGCTCAATGTTGACACGAATTGTTTTGCTTGCCGCTGGTGCATGTGATTTTGTATTGCCGGCTGCCGGCTTTTTCTCCGGAGCGGCCGGAGCTTGCTTCACCTCTACGGTAGGCTCAGCTGTTTCAGGCTCAGAAGGAGAAGCCTGGTCCTGGGGAAGAATTTCCCCTTTTACTTCTTTAAAGACAGAAGGACTGATGGCAAGCACCTCCACCTTTTCCACTTCCGATACTTTAAGCAGCATTTTTTGCATATCCTCTGCCGTTTCCTTTGTGATAAATGCAACATGGAATTCGCTATCAAACTGTTCTTCTTCCAGTTTATCGACAGTTGGTGAGGACTTGATGACATCCCCGTTCTTTTCAAGAATTTCAAATACCATAAATACACGCGCTGCTTTTAAAAGACAATCCTCACGTAATGAAATAGAAATTTCGTATGTGTTAAATCCTTGCTCCACTGATTGATGAAGAATCGTCTTCTCAAAATCATCGTATTCCAGCTTCCGCTCAGCAGAAAGGGTACTCGTTGCAGCCTGCTCATTTGCTGCCGTTTGTACAGCAGCCGCACCCGCTAATTCTTCCCCCGATTCAATACGTTTCAGCATTTCTACTGTTGCTTGGACATTCCGTTTTCCATCTCCGCCGCTTGCAATATCCTGCACCATTTCTTCCAGATGGTCCACCGATTCAAAAACGATATCCAAAATTTCTGGTGTAACATTAATTTTTTCATTTCGAATGGCATCAAGCACGTTTTCCATCTTATGTGTTAAATCTGCTAAATCCTCGAAGCCCATTGTGGCAGACATTCCTTTTAATGTATGGGCCGAACGGAAAATTTCACTTACAATTGCCAAGTCTTGCGGGTTTTTTTCCAGCTCTAACAAATGCTCGCTGCACGCCTGCAGATGTTCTTTACTTTCATCTATAAACATTTCCAAATATTGATTTAATTCCATTAAGAGAACACCCCTTTAAAGCATATATTTCATAATACTTTGTGCAATATCATCAACATCGGCTACCTCATCAACAAGCTGCGTTTCCACGGCAGCTTTCGGCATGCCATACACGATACATGTATCCGCTGACTCTGCAATGGCCATTACGTTGCCGGTACTCTTTAAGGCGGTCAGCCCTTTTGAACCGTCATATCCCATTCCTGTCATAATGACAGCAATTTTATCAAACTCATGAAATCTACTTGCATCTTCAAACAACACATCTACTGATGGGCGGTGTCCTGCACGCGGCGGCTCTGTTTGATCCAGAACGATGCCGAATGCTGTTCCTACCTTGCGCAGCTTCATATGGTATCCTCCCGGTGCAATATAAGCCACACCATTTTGCAGAATATCCCCATGCTCCGCTTCTTTCACACGAATGTCGCTTAGTTGGTCCAATCTGGCTGCTAATGATTTTGTAAATCCTGCAGGCATATGCTGAACAATTAAAATAGGCGCTTGAATCTGTGCCGGAAGCTTCGTAATGACCTCCTGTAATGCACGAGGCCCTCCAGTAGAAGTACCGATGAGCACTACTTTTCTTGATGCTTTGCTCCATTCCTTCTTTTCTTGGTTCAGGAATGGTGTGACAGGAGCTGTTTGCTCAACAGCCGTTTTTTCCCATCCGGACAGGAGATGAGACGTTGGTACAGGAGACACCGGTCGTTTCATACCAATCGTTTTTTTCAACTTTTTAATCGATACGTGTGTCGCCTGTTCTACTTTATGAACAAGCTCTTCCTGAATTTTATGTAAGTCTAACGAAATCGTCCCGCTTGGCTTGGCAACAAAATCAACGGCCCCATATTCCATTGCCAGCATCGTTGTATCCGTTCCGTTTCTTGTTGTACTAGAAAGCATGACAACCGGTACGGGACAAATCTCCATAATTTGCTTTAACGCTTCCAGCCCATTCATTTCAGGCATTTCGACATCCATTGTGACAACATCCGGCTTTAGCAGCTGAATTTTCCTGATTGCATCTTTCCCGTTACGAGCCGTTCCCACTACTTTTACCAACGGGTTTTCAACAAAAAAGTCGCTAATCAGCTTCCTCATAAAAGCAGAGTCATCCACAATCAATAGCTTGCTTTTTTTTGAAAAGACCAATCAATCACGTCCCTTCGAAAATATACTTTTCAATTTTGATAAAAATCCCCGCTCCCTAGAAGGTGCATGGATCTCTTCACGGCGATGATGGATAAAAGTACTTACCATCCGATTCATCGTTTTGGATACAGGCGCCTCTGGATAAGCTAGGACAAACGGCACCTGCTCTTTGACTGCACGGCGGACGATCGGATCCTCCGGCAAAGAGCCGAGGATCATTACTTCTTTCGAAAGGAATTTTTTCATGGCACTCGATAAACGGTTTAATGTATCTTGCCCTTCTTCCTGGGTAAAAGCTCTATTGCATAAAATGGAAAATGGTTTCTCGCTGTCTTTTAAGTAAATATATTTCATCATAGAATAGGCATCCATAATGGCCGTTGGTTCAGCAGTAGAAATAACGATGATTTCATCAACTGCTGTTAACAATTGCAGTGACCAGTCGGCAGCCCCTGCCCCCATATCAAACAAAATATAATCAAAAGTCCGTTGAAGGTGTTCAAATCCTTCAATTAACCGATTAAACGTCCCTTCTGACCATCCCATAAGAGAGGACATGCCTGAGCCGCCTGAAATATACCGCAAGCCGTTTGGGCCCTCCTGTATGACCTCGTCAATCGTAAAATCACCATCCAAATAATCTTTCAGACTCGTTGAAACACTTTTACCTATCAATATGTGAATATTGCCCATTCCAATATCCATGTCTAACACGACCACTTTTTTTCCTTCTTTTGCAAGCAGTGTAGCAAAGTTCATTGTGAAATTACTTTTTCCTACTCCGCCTTTGCCACTGACAACGGCAATAGATCTTCCTGTGGCACCTTCATTCTCAAGCATCTTCATTCTTAATTTTTCGGCTTGATCCCTCATTCACTTTCTCCTTGAAAGAACAATTCAAATAATTTTTCTAGGTCTGGTTGCTCAATATCCTCTGGTACTTCTTGTCCATTCGTGTAGTAAGCAAGTCCCTTTTTATATTTAATCATTAAATTGAACATAGTGCCAATAGAATTTGTTTCATCCAATTTTGTAAAAATAAACTTTTTTATTGGAATTTCTTCAAATTGTTCGATTATCGCTTCTACATCCCTTTCTTTTGCCGTTAAAGACAAGACAAGAAACGATTCCGCCTGCGCCGTAAAATCAATTAATCGTTGCAGATCTTCGACATATTTTGCTTCTTTGTAGTTCCGGCCCGCTGTGTCAATGAAGATCACGTCTAAATGGTCCAGTTTTTGCAATGCCTGCTTGTAATCCTGTGCATTATAAGCAATCTCAATAGGAGCCTGCAGCAAGCCTGCATATGTTTTTAATTGCTCAATTGCTGCAATCCGGTACGTATCCGTTGTAATAAAGCCAATTTTTTTCTTCTTTTCCAAAACAGAGCGTGCTGCCATTTTCGCGATCGTTGTCGTCTTGCCTACTCCGGTTGGTCCGAGGATATTAATATATTTCTTGTCGTAGGTTAAACCGCCGATTTCTACATCCTTCAGTTGCTCGCGTAAATATTCCTCTGTCACAGCACGCATATCCTGGAAGGAGATTTCCTGATTTTTGTTCTTGAAATACTGAAAAAGCTCATCACTAATTGCTGTGATGAGCTCTTTGCTAAGCTCTTGGCGCTTCAGAAAATCAATAAATGGCAAGAGTTCATCCGGATATTGTGATTGGATTGAATGGCGCTGCAAGGACTGCATAATTGATTTTAAATCAGCAATCTCCTTCTTCAACTCTTCATTCATTTGGGTATCAGCCTTTTCTTGCACTTTAGCAAGTGAAGCTGCCTGCTCCTTATAGGAAGAAGCAGACACTGAAAAATCAGGCAGCGGAGATACGGGCGTCTGCTTTTCCACCCGGTCTACTCCTGCTACTACTTCAAAGCTCTTTTCTTTTACTAGCCCAAAGTATTTTTTCTTTGTCACCACTTTTGAGTTCAGAATGACGGCATCTTCTCCTAAATCGGCACGAATTAATTTCATCGCCTCTGCTATTGAGGGTGCATTATATTTTTTCATTTTCATTCTACATTCACCACTCCAACACTTTGAATTTCAACTGCGGCGTCCAACTCGTTATAAGACAAAATAGGAATTTGCGGGAAATACCGCTCTGTAAGCTGTCTTACGTACATCCGGACTCCGGGAGAGCATAAAATAAGCGGAGACTGTTCCATAAAGGATACCCTCTCTACTTCTTTCGCAATCGCTTCTAATACAAATTGGGAATCTTGCGGATCCATCGCTAAATAATTGCCATGGTCCGTTTGCTGGATGCTATCGGCCACCATTTTTTCTACTTTCCCGGAAACGGTAATGACTTTTAAGGCAGGCTGTCCATTTACAAACTGGGTTGTAATTTGGCGTGCCAATGCCTGTCTCACATATTCAGTCAAAATATCGGTATCACTTGTTAGTTTTGCATAGTCTGCGAGCGTTTCAAAAATAATAGGCAAATTGCGGATAGACACGTTTTCCCTCAGCAATTTTGCCAATACCTTCTGAATTTCTCCGATGGATAATGGTGCCGGCGTTAATTCATCGACTAAAATAGCATGTGTTTCGCGCAGGTGATCAATCAGCTGTTTCGTTTCTTGACGGCCGAGCAGTTCATGCGCATTTGCACGGATCATTTCTGTCAAATGGGTGGAAACGACACTCGGCGGATCTACTACTGTATAGCCGAGCATTTCTGCATCTTCTTTTACCTGCTCTGTAATCCATTTTGCAGGAAGACCGAATGATGGCTCAATCGTATCAATCCCTTCAATGGAGTTGTCATCACCTGGACTCATCGCTAAATAATGGTCGAGTAACAGCTCTCCTCTTGCCATTTCATTTCCTTTAATTTTAATCCGGTATTCATTCGGCTGAAGCTGGATATTATCCCGTATACGCACAACCGGAATGACGATCCCGAGCTCTAAAGCAAGCTGGCGCCGAATCATGACGACCCGGTCGAGTAGATCGCCTCCCTGTGCTGCATCCACAAGAGGAATCAAACCGTAGCCAAATTCGAACTCGATTGGATCGACGCTCAGTAAATTGACGACATTTTCCGGGCTCTTCATCGTATCGGCTGCAACCTCCTGCTCCATCTCGAGAATTTCCTCCGGGTCTTCCTCTTTTTTACGGTCAATCAAGAATGCACCTAAAATTAACGAAGCTGCAATCGGGACCGTAATCCATAAAGGAATCGGCGTGAATATACCTAACAGCAAAATAGTAGCGCCGGCAACGTAAAGCAGCTTTGACTGTGCGAATAATTGATTTGTAATATCAACACCAAGATTCCCCTCAGAAGCTGCACGTGTTACGACAATCCCTGTGGCAGTTGAAATAAGCAAGGCAGGAATTTGGGCAACAAGGCCATCCCCGACTGTCAGAATTGAGAATTTATTGGCTGCCTCGCCGAACTCAAGGCCCATTTGCGCTACCCCAATGATCATACCGACCAATAGGTTAATAAATACCATAATGATGGAGGCAATAGCATCCCCTTTTACGAATTTTGTAGCCCCGTCCATCGCTCCGTAGAAATCCGCTTCCCCGGCTACCTTTTCACGGCGTTCGCGTGCTTCCTTCTCCGAAATGATACCGGCGTTCAAATCCGCATCGATACTCATCTGCTTACCTGGCATCGCATCTAACGTAAAGCGGGCTGCTACCTCTGCTACACGCTCTGCCCCTTTTGTAATAACGATAAATTGAATAATAACTAATAATAAGAAGATCACAATACCGACCAGCACGTTCCCGCCGGTTACAAAGTTACCGAATGTTTCAACAACATCCCCTGCATCTCCTTCAGCTAAGATGGCACGCGTTGTAGATACAGACAATGCCAGCCGGAAGAGGGTTAACAGCAGGATCACTGTCGGGAATATGGAAAAATCCAACGCTTCCTTCATATTCATCGATGTCAATAACACGAGTAATGCCAGTGTAATATTGATAATGATCAAGAAACTCAACAACCAGTGTGGAAGAGGGATGACGAGCATCGCTACGATTAAAATAACCGCACCTAAAACCCCTAAATCGCGAAATTGCATTGTTGTCCCTCCTAAAAATATTTCATGCTTTAAATTTTGCGTTTTATACGGTATACATAGGCAAGAATTTCTGCCACCGCTTTGAAAAACTCCTCAGGAACTTGGTTGCCGATTTCCACCTGATCATACATCGCACGGGCAAGCGGTCGATTTTCCACCATTACAACATCATGTTCCTTCGCAATTAGTTTAATTTTTTGTGCAACAAAATCAGTCCCCTTTGCTACTACACGCGGCGCATCCATACTATTTTCATCGTACTTTAATACAATGGCATAGTGCGTGGGGTTCGTAATGACAACATCAGCATGAGGCACTTCCTGCATCATACGGCGCATCGCCATTTCACGCTGACGCTGCTTGATTTTCGATTTAATGAGCGGGTCACCTTCTGCATTTTTATGCTCATCTTTAATGTCCTGCTTAGACATTTTCAAATTTTTCTCATACTCATACTTTTCGTATATATAATCCAACAAGGCAATAAATAGCAGCATGACTGCTGCTGCCAGTCCCATGATTCCTGTTAAAAGAGCAACAGTTGATAACGTTTCCCACGGGCTTTGAAATGCTAATGAAAGCACTTCCTCTAAATTCATCCAAATAACAGCGGCTGTCACGACGCCAAGAAAGGAGATTTTCAGAAGTGATTTCACTAGATTAATAAGTGCCCGCACCGATATAATTTTTTTAATTCCTTTTATGGGGTCGATTTTCTTCAAATCGAGCTTTAGTGTCTCTGTCGTAAAAAGAAAGCCGAACTGCAAATAGTTTGCTCCAACGCCTGCAACCATAGCGATGGCCATAATCGGTAAGATAATCACTGCCATTTCCTTAAGCGAATCGGTATACATTTTCATCACAGTTTCAATCGATACGGTGTCGATGAGCATATTCCGCTGAAACGCCTGAAACAAGAAGGCAAAAAGCCCTTCCTGCATCATCGGAGCTGCAAAGAACAAGAAAATAAACATAATAAGGAGCACAAAAGCCGCTGAGACATCTTGGCTTTTTAGTACCTGCCCCTTTTTACGGGAATCCTGGCGCTTTTTAGGCGTAGCCTTCTCCGTCTTTTCCCCGGCGAAAAACTGCAGATTCAATGTTACGATTAACTTCATCCTATCCCCCACCTAAAACCGCCATGACATTTCGCATAGCTATTATGGCCATCTCAATAACACTTTCCATTACTTCCACCATAACAGCCATCATGATGACGAGTACGATGAAACCCATGGCAATTTTAATAGGAAAGCCGACAACAAATATATTTAACTGCGGGACTGTTTTCCCGGTAATCCCTAAAGCAACTGTCACTAAAAATAAGGTTGCAACTATTGGAGCAGACATTTGAAATGCAATGGCAAA
>DEQA01000109.1:4175-4939 GCA_002359075.1 Planococcaceae bacterium UBA3378 | reverse complement strand
AGCCTGGAAGCGCAGACCATTCCATATTACGGGGGAATTGTAGTGGATTTCTCCGAGATGAATGAAATTCTTGCCATTCGGCCGGAAGATTTTACTGTAACAGTTCAGCCGGGCGTGACGAGAGAACAACTGAATCAGGCACTAAAGAAGCACGGGCTGTTTTTCCCGGTAGATCCCGGTGCAAATGCAACGCTTGGTGGTATGACCGCAACGAATGCAAGCGGTACGAATGCAGTAAAGTACGGAACGATGCGCCAGCAAGTCCGTAAGCTGCGTGTTGTTCTTGCTTCCGGAGAAGTCATTACGCCTGGTGCAGATGCTGCAAAAACCTCTGCCGGCTATGCGGTGAAGGAGCTGTTTGTAGGTTCAGAAGGGACTCTTGGGCTGTTTAGTGAAATTACGTTAAAACTTTACGGGATTGAAGAATACAGTGCTGTTGCAAAGCTGACATTCAATAAGATTACCGATGCCAGTGATGCAGCATATCAAATTCTGGCAGGCGGTATGAAAGTAACAAAGATAGAGCTGCTTGATGCCGAGACAATCGCCAGTGTCAATCAGCAATCCGCACTCGATTTAAAAGTGGCGCCTTCTCTATTAATGGAAGTGAGCGGCAGTAAAGAGGAAGTCGATCTGCAGCTGGCTGCCCTTAAGGAGCTGGCAGAGGATTGGACATGTGATATACAGATGGAGACGGATTCGCTGGCCCGTGCAAAGCTTTGGCAGGCCCGTCATGATGCCGCACTTTCCATTGCAGCGGCAAA
>DEQA01000109.1:2560-4089 GCA_002359075.1 Planococcaceae bacterium UBA3378 | reverse complement strand
TCTATTTTAGGCCATGTAGGAGATGGAAACTTCCATGTCGCCATGGCTATTGATCCGCGTGATGAGGAAGAAGTAGCGGTCATGCACGCTATTAATGACCAAATTGTAGAATTTGCCCTGAAGCTTGGCGGGACATGTACAGGCGAGCATGGTGTAGGGTTCGGGAAAAAGCGTTTCTTGCAAAAAGAGCATGAGTCGACCCTTTTCATCATGAAAGGAATAAAAAAACTGCTGGATCCTGAAAACCTATTCTCTCCGGGTGTCATTCTGGATGTAGAATAATAGAGAAAAAGGAATATTTCCTGGGAAATGCAGTGTTTCTTGTCGTAAAAGAAACATGGAGCCATTGCCCTGTAGTTTGTTATGTAAGGAAGACAGCAATCCAGCAGATAGTAAAATAGAATGAATTTTTTAAAAATGAAGGGGCCTTTTTCGGAAATGCGAAATAAGCCCCCGCATTTTTTGAAGAATATGTGATTTTGTTTCGCCGCGATGCATTGTCTGCCCATGATCAATCTACATAGCCCGCTTGTTTGGATAAGAAGATGACATTTCTTATACACATTGACTTACAATTCGGGTTTTCTTCTATATAAATTATTCATTGTCCCGCTAACTATTACATGTTGTGAGGGGGCAAAATACGATTTATCCAAAGTGAAAGGTATGAATGATATGACATTACAGCAATTAAAATATGTAATTGAAGTAGCCAGAAGCCGCTCCATCAGTAAGGCGGCCCATAATTTATTTATCAGTCAGCCCAGTCTTTCCAATGCTTTAAAGGAGCTGGAAAAGGAAATGGGCATTACGATTTTTTTACGTACAAACCGGGGCATTGATCTTACACAGGAAGGGTCCGAGTTTTTAGGGTATGCAAGACAAGTGGTCGAGCAGGCCGAGCTGCTTGAAAGCCGGTATGCCAACACAAAGATACGACAACAGCATTTCTCTGTTTCTGCCCAGCACTATGCATTTGTAGTCAGTGCGTTCGTTCGTTTATTAGAAGACGATCATCGTGAGGAATATGAGTTTACATTACGTGAAACGAAGACATATGAAATTATTGATGATGTGAAAAAGATGCGCAGCGAAATCGGAGTATTATATATGAATCATTTTAATCGGAAGGTCATTCAAAAAATTTTACGCGAAGGTAATTTAGTATTCCATTCATTATTTGAAGCGAAGCCCCACGTATTTATAAGCTCCAAAAACCCCCTTGCTGCAAGCGATTTTGTCACATTAGAGGAGTTGGATCCCTACCCGTATTTATCGTTTGAGCAGGGTGATTACAATTCGTTTTATTTTTCGGAGGAAATCTTAAGTACCTTGTCACGCCCGAAAAATATCCGGGTAAGCGACCGTGCCACACTGTTTAACTTACTGATTGGTTTAAATGGCTATACGATTTCCACAGGTGTCATCAGCCGGGAACTGAATAATGATATTGTCGCTGTACCATTGATGGTAGACGAGCAAATGGAGGTCGGTTATATCACATTGAAGAACGGCTCTTTGAGCAGGCT
>DEQA01000109.1:0-2488 GCA_002359075.1 Planococcaceae bacterium UBA3378 | reverse complement strand
AAAACTATATCAAGAGATAGTTTTAAGGTGTTACGTTATACGGGTTCCCTGGTGCTATACTAACATTAATCAAAATTTATTTTATAACTTATTGGAAAAGTAGGTTTTAATTTTCTTATAGAAAGAGGGAATGGATGATGACAACAGTAAAAGCACCGTTTAAAGCAGACCATGTAGGGAGCTTTCTACGTACGGCCCCGATTAAAGAAGCACGTAAAGCATACGCAGACGGCACTATTGACCGTGCAGCGTTAAAGCAAATTGAAGATCAGGAAATTGAAAAGCTGGTACAAAAACAAATAGAAGTGGGCTTGAAATCCATTACAGATGGTGAGTTTAGACGTTCATGGTGGCATTTGGATTTCCTGGCGGGACTGCATGGTGTTGAAATTTTTGAAACGGAATATGTCAGCAATTTCAAGGGCGCACAAACACGTAATAACGCCATTAAAGTAGTGGATCAGGTGGATTTCAATGATCATTATATGATTGAGCATTTTACATTTTTAAAGGAAGCCGTTGAAAAGTACGGAGACGGAACACAAGTTGCGAAGTTTTCGATTCCAAGTCCGAACATGCTTTTTACACGTCTGCAAGGTGATGAGTATTACAACGGAGATGAGGAACGTTTTTACAACGATACGGTGGCGGCCTATCAAAAAGCGATTCAGGCATTTTATGATGCGGGCTGCCGTTACCTTCAATTGGATGATACATCTTGGATCGATTTCGTTTCTGAAGAGCGCATTCAAGCGGTGGAACAAAAAACAGGATTGCCTGCGAGTAAAATCATCGAAAGACGTGTGAATTGCCTAAATGATGCCATCGCAAACAAACCGGAAGATTTAATCATTACGATGCATATTTGCCGTGGTAACTTTAAATCTACTTATATTACAAGCGGCGGATATGATCATTTCTCAGATGCGATGTTTGCCCGCTTGAACGTGGACGGCCTATTCCTTGAATATGATGATGAGCGTTCAGGAAGCTTTGAACCATTAAAAAGCTTTACACGCGACAATCAAACTGTCGTATTAGGATTAATTACTTCGAAATTCCCTGAACTTGAAGATGCAGCGGCAATTGAGGAGCGAATTGCGCAGGCAAGCAAATACATCCCGCTGAAAAATATTGCCTTGAGCCCGCAATGCGGCTTTTCAAGCACTGAGGAAGGAAATATTTTAACAGAGGAGCAGCAATGGGAAAAAATCCGTCATATCATTACAATCGCTGAACATGTATGGGGAACAGCCGAAGTACATCAATGAAACGGAGGTAGCTAAGTGAATCCTGTTACTTTTTTTGAAGAAAGTAAACTAAAGCCGTTCCATCTCATTTTAATATTTTGGTTGTTTATCATATTGATGTTTGAAGGGTATGATGTCGTCATTTACGGTGCCACCATTCCATTCTTGAAGGAGGAGTGGGGCATCTCTGATATCGTGGCAGGCTCAATCGGGAGCTACACAACCATTGGGACAGCTATTGGTGCTGTCATGTTTGGTCTCTATTCGGACCGCTTTGGACGAAAACGAATTATCATTTTCACCACATTTTTATTCAGCATTTTTACAATGCTGTCAGGTTTTGCGCCAAATGCGGTGATTTTCACAATGTGCCGCGTCATTGCAGGGCTTGGATTTGGCGGGGCAATGCCAATTATCGCTTCCCTTATTTCTGAATATGCGCCGTTAAAATATCGTGCAGCTATTATTTCATTTATTTTTTGCGGATATTCGGTCGGGGCAATGGGCGCATCCTTTATTGGCCGTGCTTTATTGCCTCAGTTTGGCTGGCAGCCTATGTATTGGATTGGGGCGATCCCGCTGCTCTTCATTCCCATTTTGTTGAAGGTACTGCCGGAATCTACTGTTTACTTATTGCAAAAAAAGCAGCATGCGCAAATTGCCGCTACTGCTGAAAAAATTAAGCCGGGTGTGGCGGTGACCTTCCATTACTCATATCAGCAACCTCTAAAGGGGCAAAAATCACCTGTACGTGCATTGTTTCAAAAACGCTTCGCCGTGACAACCCTTATGTTTTGGTTATCATGCTTCTTTACATTCATCTTAATGTATTCATTGAATACATGGTTACCGACATTAATGATGCAGGCCGGCTATAATTTGTCATCCAGCTTACTGTTTATTGCTGTCTTACAGCTTGGTTCCATCGTAGGAACATTAACGCTGAGTAATTTAATTCAAAAAGCAGGATTTAAAAATGTATTAATACCGCTTTATTTAGTAGGTGCTGTTGCGCTGACATTAATCGGCTTCTCAAAGAATTTGTACGTAGCATATGTACTGATTTTCTTCATTGGTGCTGCTACGCTGGGGCTGCAAAATATGTCCAATGCCTTTGTGGCAGCATACTATCCGGCAGAAGTACGCTCGGTGGCATTAGGAAGCACAATGGCCTTTGGTCGTATCGGCTCGATTGTGGCGCCGACGTATGTTGCCGTGCTGCTTACGATGAATTTACA
>DEQA01000061.1 GCA_002359075.1 Planococcaceae bacterium UBA3378 | reverse complement strand
TAATTATTTTCACAGAAAAAGGCTGCCGTTACAAAAAATAAGTAACGGCAGCTTTTGCTTGTCTTATTCTATTTTCTTTATCGGACAAAATGAAACAAGGTGTAGTAGATGGATTCTTAAGTTCTCTACTTTAAAGAACCTTCCTATACCTGTTCGATTATTTGAAAAGCTCAGGATAAACCGTTTCTGCAACCAGTTGAACAGCATCACCGATTCTTGTCGCCGGGCGGCTTAATATATCGCTATCCAGCTGATATACTTCATCATTTTTGACCGCTTGGATTGTATTCCAGCTTGTACGCGACTTGATTTCCCCGATTGGATCTTCAATATAGTTAACTGTTGTAATAATTAGTTCCGGATTTCTTGTAATAACATCTTCCTCTGCCACGCTGAACCAGCCAATTTGATCAGCAAAGATATTGTCCACACCGGCAGCTTCTAAAATCTCATTTTGGAATGTTTCAGAAGCGGAAGTCCAAATATCCGGAGCAGGTGAGATTTCCAGATAAACTTTTTTCTTTGTTTCTACTGTTGCTACTTTTTCCTGTACTTCTTCAATCTGTGTCTGGATATCTTCGACTAGTTCATCAGCCTTTTCTTCCTTTCCAAAAACATCTCCCAGCTGTTCGATATCTCCGTATACATCGTCGAATGAAGCAGCAGATTGAATAACGAATACTTTCAGGCCGGCATCTTCCAGCTGTGTAACCTGCGCTTCATCTCCGCTTGTATAAGCTATGACAACATCCGGATTCAGTTCAACGATACGCTCAGCGTTAATGACAGTAGAAGTTGAAACACGCTCAATATCATTCGCGGCTTCCGGGTATGTATCAAAGTCTGTAGCCCCGATAATTTTGTCGCCGACTCCTAGTGAAAATAAGATTTCTGTATTGCTCGGCTGAAGTGACACAATCGTTTCAGGCGTTTTATCAAATGTAATTTCCTTACCCCGATCATCCACTACCGTATAGGTACTTGTTTCCTTGTCTGCTGTATCAGCTGTGTTTTTATCGTTTGTTGCATTATCGCTGTTGCAGCCTGCCAATAAAAGCATTGCTGCTATAGGTGCTGCATATTTCATTTTGAATTTCATACTTATTAACCTCCGATTTTCCCATATGCTTTTGATACAAATACAATCTCTTCCACATTTTGCAGTTTATTTGCTTCAATACTTAATACAAAGAATACATTGGCAAGTAATCCTAAAAACTGAAATAAGATCTCGGGTACTTCCCGCTCCTCGCTTACTTTATGGAGCGCGCGGTATGATTTTTTTGCTTCACTTCTACAAATATGAAGAGCAGACGCCCCGAGGCTTCCTTGAGGGAGCACGAACTGTTTGATTGCCTCTCCGGCACGTGCGGTAAACTCATCATAAATACCGTCAAGCCATGCCAAATCCTCTGTGGTGATGGACAATCGACCGCGTACAGAGCCATTTACATGGTAGGCAAGGGGCTGTATCTGCCGTAGAATACCGACGAGTTCCTCGGTACCTTTCTCCTTCTCCAGCACTGCCGTTGCATACCCAATTTGGGTCGTCATGGAATCAGTACGGATTTCGTAGTCGACTAAACAGCTTTTCTCACGCATAAATGGATAGCTTTTATAGCGCCAATCATTTTTCTTCACTATTTTCGCCTCCTTTCAAGTGACTAAAGTTAAATGTGTCATCTGTGATCGGAGCGACTTTCGCTATTGCATACGTGGCCCCCTTCTGTGAAAAGAAGTCATAGGTCGAGCCCTCATTCCGAATACCGTTCATGACAATCGGATTGACTTCCTCTTCCGGGAACATCGCTTCAAACCCAACATTCATCAGAGCTTTATTCGCGTTATAGCGCACATAGGCTTTTACTTCAGGACTAAGCCCTGTTTCCGCATACACATCTTCGGTATAGCGCAGTTCATTCTGATAAAGGTCGAGTAAAAATTCATAGCCCCATACTTTCAGCTCGTCCTGTTTTTCCTGGCTGAATCGTTTGAAAATATTTTGAGCAAAGAACCCTACGGCCACACCATGAATGGATTCATCCCGGAGAATAAGGGAAATTACCTCTGCACTGTTGCGTAATACCCCCTGCCCTCCTAAATAAAGAGGATAGAAGAAACCTGAATAGAAAAGGAACGATTCAAGCATGACAGAGGCATACATCGCCTTCCATAAGCTTTCGGGATCATCTTCTTTGATCGATTGGTAAACATCGCTGATACGTCCTGCTTTATACTGTAAAAATTCATTTTTCTTCACCCATTCAAAAATCTCGTCGATTTCTGCATTTTTACAAAGGGTTGTAAAAATATAAGAATACGATTTTGCATGGATTGCTTCAAATGCCGCAAATACAGTGAGTACTGCCTTTTCCTGCAGGTCAGGTGCAAATTTGGCAATTTCGTTCATTCCGACATTTGTTTGGAGCGTATCGAGCAGCGTCAGGCCGCCGAATACTTTCTTGTACGTATCTTGATGCTCAAATGACTGCCACTGGCTAATATCCTTGC
>DEQA01000001.1 GCA_002359075.1 Planococcaceae bacterium UBA3378 | reverse complement strand
TCATAGTTTCGGTTCCTCCTAAACTCTTATTTGTATCAGCATATATTTTAACACAATAAGTTGTTTTAAGCAACGTTTAAAATTGAAAAAAGCCACGGACAGTACAACAAACATATACATCTCAGGAAGATAATATTGATTTAATTATAGATTACCTGAATATACCGATAAGCCATGCTTAATACAATAAACAAATAGTTTGCCACCGGTAGTTATAGGAAACCTACAAGTTGGACTTTGTTCTGGGTACAAGCGATTTAGAAATACTCTGTCACTTTTAACACAGGCCACAAAAGAAAGATAATGATCTTTGGTCATTGGATGGTCAAAAGTGACAAAGTAATCAGTATCTATTTCCTCTACCGTGATTTTTGGTGCAATAGTTGCAACAGTAGGCAAGATACGTTCTAACTTTCTTCCGCAGCAGAAGATAGAGGCACTTCCTGTGCTCACCAAAATATTTCCACAGGAAGGACAGACGTAAAAACGTACTTTATCAATATTGCCGCTGTCCGGCTTATTTGATGTGATTTCACCCTCCATCATCTGTTTCATATCAACACCCAAAATAGTAGATAGTTCTGGCCACAGCGATAGGTCAGGACATCCTAAACCACATTCCCATTTTGAAACAGTTTTATTTTGAATACCCAGTGCATCTGCAATATTTCTCTGGGTAAGTTTTTTTTCCTTTCGTAGCTTGGCAATTAAATTGCCTATTTTCACACAGTCCATGCCACCACCTCCATTTCTCTTTAGTATATCATACTACATGAACCTTGCGATTATTTGTACCAACCTTGCTGGAAGCTGCTTCAAATCGGTTATATCCAGTGTGTTTTCAGCACCGTAAAGTTCTCGGATGGCCTCCTTATCCTGTCCAATGGCTGCAGCTAGGAACTGGATGCCTTTTCGCCTAAATTCCTGCAAAGTATCTTTCATATCATACGCTGCCTTTTCACCTGAATAATCAGGCATAGCCTTAGGCTGCCCGTCACTGATGCTGATTATTAATTTGGATTTTTGGGGCGCATTAAGCAATCTATCGGAAATAATGCACAATGCCATACCATCCCGATTGTTGCTGCGAGCCTGAATGTTCATAAGAGCATATTTTTCATCTGCATCTTTGCTTTCAAAGTCTACATAGGCATGGATGGACATTTGCTCAAGCTTGGAACGGTCTGCTGTATCCCCGTAGACCATGATTGGAATACCGCATCTTGTGCAAAATTCATACAAGGCAACAGCAGCTTGCTTTGCAGCTTCTAATCGGCCAAAGGCTGACATCGAAGCCGATTCATCAATCCTGAGAGCAACCGCAATAGAGGGTTCTTCCTCAGGCGGACGCTTGCAGGCAAATGTGCGAAAATCCATAGAGGCAACCTGATCCGCACAAAATTTTGTGCCATACAACCTCGGTTTCGCGAATTCAGCAGATAATTCATGCTCCAACAGCGGATTTGTTTTTCTGATTAATTCCCGAATAACTGGCATCAAAGTTGTCATCATACGGTTATACTCTTCCCTGTTCTGGTAGGTAACTTCCGGACGATGGACAATCAACTTAATATCTTCATGGACACTTCCTTGAACACTTTGCCGTGCTTCCCTGTTCAACTGTTTACGAAATTCTTTTTTTTGTAATTCGGTTGTATCTGATTTATCGAGCTCATGATAGAATGGAGTGCCATTTTCTCCATTATCATTGCTTGAAATATCAGTATTTTTATCACTGCTCGTATCAGAATGCCCCTCACTGTCTTCTGATTTTCTCAGACGCACTGCATTTTTATCAGCTTGATCTGTCTTGGCCGAGAATTCTCCGTTTTCGGTAATATTAAGTCCCATTACTTCAGGATTTTCTCCGTCTTTTTGCGATTGACAGATGTGATCCATTTCCTCAAGCTTTTCTGTCAAGCCATGACTAGCCAGTGCCTGCTCTAAAATAACAAGCTCCTGCGGATCGGTCGTGATTTTGTATAACACCTTATAATATAAACTTTTTTGGATTGAGGCACCACTTTGAACGGCATCCACCCAAAAGATATAAGAACGCATACCGGCCACACCTTTAATGGTATTGGCGCGGGCTGTCTCATCCAGCACCATAATCGTTTCAGCTAAAAGAGATAGTACAGGTTCAGATTCATAACCGGTCTTAGCTTTAACCCGCTCCATCATCACTTCTTTAGGCGGTAAATCTAGTTTTTCTGCATGCTGCACTCGATCTCGCAAAGCTTCATTTAAGGGCCGGAAGCCATTGTAACCGCGGTTTGTTGTGATAACCGCAATAAAATCAGGGTGACGATGCGCGATACGAGTTGGCAAGTTTAGACTGCCATCTGGTTCTAATGCGGAATTTAGCGCCATTAAAACAGCAGCATCCCGAATCACTGTCGGTTCCTGAATCTCCAAGAGCCATCCATTTTCATATGCACGAACAATCTCAGAAGGATAATAGCGATATTCAACCTTATCAGAATGACCATCTTCTTCTGACAGCACCGGAAGAATCGCACCCAGGACATCGGATTTATCCATATCTGCAAAACAGGTTACTTTCGTATAAGGCAGGTTAAAATCAGCAGATAAAGCTTTGGCAATCTCGGTTTTTCCCGAACCAGCATCCCCTTCCAGCAAAATGGTGCTAATTTTCATTTCACCGCAATTCCAATTTCGTACGATCTCTTCATATATTCGTTTTTCTGCTTCACTTTCAATATGTGAAGGCGGCTTTTTCCAGACAAGCGACTGTTCCTCTTCAGTCAGCTGCCTGTCCGGTGACAAAATACAAGTCTTTTTCATTGTTAGTAACACTCCAAC
This sequence comes from Planococcaceae bacterium UBA3378, assembly GCA_002359075.1. GTDB lineage: Bacteria > Bacillota > Bacilli > Bacillales_A > Planococcaceae > Lysinibacillus_B. The sequence continues at coordinate 876 of DEQA01000001.1, read as the reverse complement.
TCTTCTAGTATGCGGCTAAGCACTCGCCTGCGTTCTCCAATTATTTCTCCTAAATCATTTAAACTTTGGGCAAATGCTTTGATGTCCTCATTGATATTTTGATTGTCTACACACACTTCTACTGGTAATACCCCACCTTGTACTCCAACTCGTTCCACTGTGGGTTTTTCCGGGTCATATAAAAGGGGGAGTCGGTAAGCCTCCTTGAAGTAAAGCAATGTCCTGGACAAAAAAATCATCAAATCAAATATTTGATGGATGGGCAGCTCCTGGGCCAAAATCAATTCACCATCTTTATCATTTTTCCAAATCTGTGCGGCAATTTGCATTTTTTTATTTTCTTCCCGCATAGGCGCACCTAACGTTAAACATTTGATGTCAGATTGATAAGCATTTCTGCCATCTATACGGTCATAATCATTTGACACCATAACAACTTTTTCATTCATCGCCATATCCTCCTTGCATTTGGATCAGCAGCGAGACACTGTTCTCTCAAACTTTCTAATTTTGCTGTATGATCTTCATGTGGGTCATCATACTTTAACACTTTAATAACTGATAGTTCAAAGCCTTCCGAGCCATATTTGTTCCAGAGTTCCTGTAATCGTTTATTAGGATGCCAGTTGGCTGCCAATTTCATATTAGTGCTGTTAAAGTCTGATTTTGTATCTTTGGAGATACCCAAAAATACCTCGCCAGTTTCTTTACAACGGTAAGATATTACTCCCATTTCAGGATGTCTGTTTTTATAGGCTTCTAAAAGCTCTTTTTTTCTTTTTGTATCCATCATTTTCACCTCGACTCTAGTATAAAACAATGTATCTCAAAATATAATCCACGCTCCGTAGACTACATGAATCCAGAATTATCCAA
>DEQA01000296.1 GCA_002359075.1 Planococcaceae bacterium UBA3378 | reverse complement strand
AATGCTTCAAACATCGTTTGATAGAGCGCATCCATTTCATGAGCTTCTATTGAAGTCGGCGTACCTCCGCCCCAATAGATCGAAGTAATACGCATATTTTTTTCTGTGAGCCATTTCCCCATTTCCCGCAGCTCAATATGCAGACCATCAATAAATTTCTCTACACGCCCTGCTTTCCGGTTGGACTGAATAGCATATGCCGGGAATGTACAATAGGCGCACATTGTCGGGCAGAAAGGAACACCGATATAGATGGAAATCTCCCGTCCGATTTCGTCTAAATCCGGGATAACCTGCAGCTGGCGGGCTACAATCTCTTTCATCAAGCTGATTTTCGCATCGGATAGACGGTAGTCCTTTTTTAGAACAGCAAAGATTTCCTCCTCTGAAAGCCCGGCCTTTCGGTATTTATGGTATAGCTTTGTTGGGCGGACACCTGTTAATATTCCCCATTGCTGCGTCATGCCTGTATATTGCTCCAGCACATCCAGCATCACGTGGGAAAGGGCGCGTTTCATACGGATATTTTGCTCTTTTTCTGTTCCTTCCGTTGCATAGCCAATTGAATAATTACTTGTATACTCCTGTCCATCGACGATCAGTTTAGCCCCCGTCGTAATGGTAAATTGCTCATCAATTGCATGCGTAAACGAAATCGACATATCAGAGCCGTCTTTTGTAAACGTGATAACGGAATCCTCGTAAAAAAGGTTCGCAATATGATTCAGCACACGATTCCAGTCATCTTTGAATTGTTCAGTAATGTGTATCGTTTTCATGTATCGTCTCTACTTTCGTTATATTCATCTATATCATTCTTCCTCTTACTTAAAAACATCTTATTTATTGTAACAAAAAACAGCCTGTATCACAGTTCCAAATGATTCAAGTTTTCTCTTTCATTTACTCGCAGCATGGCGGCCATGAAAAAAGGACCGTACGAGTATGTACGATCCTCCAAGACTCTTATAGGCCATCATATAATGATTGGATTGGCTTCACCAAAATACGGTTTACTTCTTCTAACACTTTGCTCATGGCCATTTCTGCCTCAAGCATGGCTAAAATTTTTGGGTTTTGCTGGGCAAGCTGTGCTGCTTTTTGTAAGTAGACATATTCATCTTCCAGAAGCTCTTCACCGGCTGCTTGCTTTTGCTGCAGCTTCATTTGAATATCACGGAAATTTGTAAATAGTACGCGCGCTTCTTCATCAGCACGTACGACCTCTACTGATTCCTTCAATGCCTTAAATTCCTCAGTGTTGCGGAAGGTAGCTTCCAATTTATTAATGTCGTCATAAATATTGATCATTTGTATGCCTACTCTCTTTTTGATTATTTTGTAAAGAACACAATGAAGGCTTGCACAATACCGACTAACCCGCCGATAATCCCGCCGAGCCATGTAATTAAGCGAAGCTCTTTGCTGATGATGCCCAGCACAAGCTCCTCTAATTTGGCTGTCGGGAATGAATCCACTTGCTCACGGACTACTTCTGCCAAGTTTAGACGCTGCAGTACATCTTCAATTTTCTTTTCTGCTTCTATAAATACTTTATCCAGCATTTTCGGAAGCAGCTCATTTTTCGCCCAATCATTTCCCTGAGGCCAATAATCCTGAATCGTTTTATCTAAACGTTCATCCAGCGCCAGCTCTCGTCTAGCATATTCCTGGATATTGCCTGCAATGCGTTCGAAATTGATATCCTTCATGAAATCCATTGCCGGGCGTTCTTTTACCTTCTCCCACTCCGCCAGAAAAATCCGGTTCAGCAATGCGCTTGTCCCCGGTGCCTGCAGGAATTTTACGAGCTCACGCTGTACCTTTTCTACAAGTGAGGAAGAATCACCCATGAACATTTGAATCATACCACCAATTGAACCTTTTGACGATAAAAAGTCATCCAGCATGTTGCGGATTGTCATATAGCCTTCAGGCGATAAAAAGTAATCCTCCCCTTTTTGGAGAATCTGCTCAACTGCTTCGGGAATTTTGCGGTCCAATACCGCTTCTATGTCTGCCGGTAGTATCTCATGGATTTTCTTTGTGGAAAGGACATGCTTCATATTTTCAAACTGGCTGTATATAATGACATCTACTTTCCCCTCAATTGTCGACGGTAGATGTGCGAAACCAGCAAGTTCCAGCCAGTCTTTTAATGTTTTATCATTTAAAAAGATTTCCTGCTCCACTTTCTGCTGGGCAAACTGTAGGACGTTTTGGCGCACTTCATCCGACAAAAACTTCTTTTTAATAGTAGCGGGCGTCAATAAGTAATCCGTTACCGTTTTACCAAGCTGAATAGCCAGCATATCCCGGCGCTTCGGAATAAGACCGGGCGTTAAGGGCAAGCGCCACTTCATAAAATAAATCGGTTTATAGGGACGGAAAAGCATTTTAATCGCCATATAGTTTGTCGCTGCCCCGACGATCGCCCCGACACCTGCTAAAAACAAGATTAAAACAAATAAATTATCCATCGAATCCTCTCATTTCCTTTTCAACTTTTTTTATTATACCACCGAAAACGGATTTATAAGCTGGTTGGCAATTGCATAGAATTTCTTTATCAAGTACGATTGAACTGGGGGGGAAGTTCCATGATTCAACATTTTAGTTATAAACCTTTATATGAAAATACACAACTTCCAGGTTGGGCTCTATCATTTTTCTATAAGCAAAAGCGTTACCAGGCCGAATATAAAAAAGACGGCGGTATTCATTACATCGGTGAAGCTCCGCCGGCTGAAGACTTGGATCGCGTTGAAAAAGTGATTCACGAGTTAATGTTATTCCACGTATATGATTGAGTAAAAAGGGGCGCCGATCCAGGATCAGTGTCCCTTTTAAATGGCAATCGTAATCCCGAAATCCCCCGCTGTTAAAAAAGTAACAGCCTCTCTTCCCATACAAGGCATTCTTTTCCTATAGCAAAAATGGTCGACAAACATATTATAATGCGTTATACTTTTAACTATAACGTGACGGTTTGGGGTGATAATATGGGAACGAGAAATTAAAAATAGGTGAACTGGCTACGCAAACAGGCGTGACGAAAAGAACAATCGATTATTATACGAATCTTGGCTTATTGCAAGTGGAACGTTCTGCATCAAATTATCGCTATTATGACCGCGCAATGGTGGAACGGATTCATTGGATTGAGGAGCAAAAAGCGGACGGCAAATGTCTGGAGGAGATTCGTAGAATATTGAATGTGGAAGAACCGATCGCTGAAGAGGTTGATGTTCAGGAGATTCGTCTGCAGATGAAAAAGCTTGGGCATGATGTGGCAAAGCTGATGGAACAGCTCGATGAAAAGGAAAAACAAAAAATACGAAAAAAAGTGTCTCCCGAAAGTGTGGCACTTATGCAGTCTCTATTATTACTTTTAAATAACTAGGAGGTGAACGTTCTACTTCGTGAGTAGAACGACTAATTGTCCACCGCAATTAACTTATTGATTTTCATTATTTTATTGGCATTAAC
>DEQA01000241.1:11192-12808 GCA_002359075.1 Planococcaceae bacterium UBA3378 | reverse complement strand
ATTTCTGAGCTTATGATTGAACAGGAAATGATGATTAGCGGCCGCAGCAGAGAAGCAATCATGGAACAGATGGACCGCAACTTGACAGTAATGGAAGAAGCGGTTGAACGAGGACTTAAAGGTGTTCAGTCTGTCACTGGCTTGACAGGGGGAGATGCTGTACTTATCCAAAATTATATTGCCAGCGGAAAATCCCTATCAGGCGAGCTGCTGCTGGATGCGGTAAGTAAGGCAGTAGCGACAAATGAAGTGAATGCGGCGATGGGAACAATCTGCGCTACGCCGACAGCCGGCTCAGCAGGAGTTGTACCGGGAACATTGTTTGCTGTTAAAAACAAATTGAACCCGACACGTGAACAAATGATACGGTATTTGTTTACATCAGGGGCATTCGGTTTTGTAGTAGCGAATAATGCCTCTATTTCGGGTGCAGCCGGCGGGTGTCAGGCAGAGGTAGGATCAGCTGCGGCTATGGCAGCTGCAGCCATTGTAGAGATGGCGGGCGGAACACCACAGCAGTGTGCTGAAGGCTTTGCCATCACATTGAAAAATATGCTTGGACTTGTATGTGATCCAGTAGCAGGATTGGTGGAAGTACCATGTGTAAAACGAAATGCCATGGGCGCCGCGAATGCTCTTGTAGCAGCCGATATGGCACTTGCCGGTGTAACGAGCCGCATTCCTTGTGACGAAGTAATCGGTGCCATGTACCGTATCGGGCAGGCGATGAGTCCGAATTTAAAAGAGACAGCAAGAGGTGGACTGGCTGCAACACCTACAGGGAAAGCAATAAGTAAAGCGATTTTTGATAACGGCGGTTTACAGAGCATTAAATCATTGCAATAGAATATACAAAAAGGGGGTATCTGGGAAGTTTTTACTTTCCCGGTGCCCTCTTTTTTATTGTCTAAAAACCGGTAAGCCGGCAGTTTATAAATAAGACGGGAAAGACATCTTTAGAGGATAATAAGAAAAATAAATGATACAATGAAATTGTAGAAAATAGAACGTATGTTGTGAAAAAATGCGAGAGCAAGGAGCAATCGTAATGGAAGGGGGAAAGCTCTTACCGAAGGATTTGAGTGAGGCTTGATAGCTGTTGGCTGGCAGGGGCTTCGCTTAGAGAATTTAGGAGGAGCTGTCGGGCAAGTGAATATTACCGAACCAGTATCGAATATGAAGGGTGTCGGCAAGGAAACGGCAGAGCAGTTGGCATCTCTCGGCATTGAGACAGTCGAGGATTTGATTTGGACGTTTCCGTACCGGCACGAGGACTTTACATTAAAAAACTTAGCAGAAACACCACATAACGAAAAAGTAACGATTGAGGCGAGAGTAGAGAGTATTCCTTCTGTTAGTTATATGGGAAAAAAATCCCGCTTGACTGTTACCGTACTGGCAGGCCGGCATTTGGTAAAGGTCGTCATGTTCAATCAACATTATTTAAAACAAAAGTTAACACCAGGTGCCGTCATTACGGTTTCAGGTAAATGGGACCGGGGCCGTCAAGTAATCATCGGCTCGACTATTAAGTTTGGGCCGAAGCAGGACCAAGGGGATTTCGAACCCGTATACAGCCTGCGCAATACGATTCATCAAAATCGTTTCCGTAAAAT
>DEQA01000241.1:0-11085 GCA_002359075.1 Planococcaceae bacterium UBA3378 | reverse complement strand
AAGCAGGCAAGACGGCGTTTTGTGTTTGAGGAGCTGCTGGTATTCCAACTGCGTATACAGGCGCTTCGGAAAGCAAGACGCGATGATGAAAAAGGAGTATCCATTCAGTACGATTTAGAAAAGTTGCGTGCCTTTATCCAAACATTGCCTTATGAACTGACAGGTGCACAAAAACGGGTTGTGAATGAAATTTGTAAAGATTTAAAATCATGGCACCGTATGAACCGATTGCTTCAAGGAGATGTAGGGTCTGGTAAGACAGTAGTGGCAGCAATCGGCTTGTATGCAGCTGTCACAGCGGGCTTTCAAGGGGCATTAATGGCACCAACGGAAATTTTGGCAGAACAGCATGCTGAAAACTTGCATGCCTGGTTTGAACCGATTGGTGTCCGTACGGCGCTGCTATCCGGTTCAACAAAAGTAAAGGCAAGACGGGATATACTCGAACGTCTGGCAAACGGGGAAATTGATATTTTGATTGGAACCCATGCGCTTATTCAGCCGGATGTGGAATTCAAGCAGCTGGGCTTTGTTATTACAGATGAGCAGCACCGATTTGGCGTTGAGCAGCGCCGCGTATTGCGTGATAAGGGGCAAAATCCGGATGTGCTCTTTATGACAGCGACCCCGATTCCCCGGACATTAGCCATTACGGCATTTGGGGAAATGGATGTATCGATTATTGACGAACTGCCGGCAGGAAGGAAACAAATCGAAACGCATTGGATGAAACACGAGCAGATTGGCGCGGTTTTGACGAAAATGGAAGCAGAGCTGGCAGCAGGGCGTCAGGCATATGTCATTTGTCCGTTAATTGAAGAATCGGATAAGCTCGATGTGCAGAATGCTGTAGAAGTATTTGAGCAGCTGACGACCTATTTCCATGGACGCTTTAATGTGGGTCTTATGCATGGGCGTCTGCACCCGGATGAAAAGGATGCGGTTATGCGTACATTCAGTGAGGGAAACATCCAGGTTCTTGTATCTACAACGGTCGTAGAAGTTGGGGTGAACGTGCCGAATGCAACATTTATGGTCATTTATGATGCCGAGCGATTCGGGCTTGCACAGCTTCATCAGCTGCGGGGACGGGTTGGACGTGGAGAGCACCAATCCTATTGTGTACTATTGGCTGATCCGAAAACCGAGGAAGGAAAGGAACGGATGATGTCTATGACAGAAACGAATGACGGCTTCCGCCTCGCTGAAAAGGATTTGGAGCTTCGGGGGCCGGGAGACTTCTTTGGCAAGAAACAGAGCGGGCTTCCTGAATTTAAAATGGCCGATCTTGTACATGATTACCGGGCATTGGAGGTGGCACGCCAGGATGCAGTGCGGCTAATAGAGAGTGAAGCTTTCTGGTCTTCCGATGAATATGAACCGTTACGGAAGATGCTGGCAGCGTCAGGCGCTTTAGAAGGCGAGCGTATCGATTGATGGGAAAATAATAAAATGAAAGACGTTAGAGGAGAATGCAGCGGTAAAAAATTTGTTGCGTTCTTTTTCATTGTTATGTATATTGGTATTAGTACCAAGTGCTAATACTTAATGAAAAGGTGACGAGTGCCATGAAACGTACAAAAAAAGAACGTCAGCAATTGCTTATAGAAACGATTGCAGACAATCCATTCGTCACTGATGAACAGTTAGCACATCAGTTTGGCGTGAGTGTCCAGACGATCAGACTTGATCGAATGGAGCTGTCTATTCCTGAATTGCGCGAACGCATTAAGGACGTAGCGTCAAAAAACTATGAAAATGAAGTGAAATCACTTCCGCTCGATGAAGTGATTGGTGAAATTATAGATATTGAATTAGATAAACGCGCACTCTCTATCTTTGATGTCGGTGAAGAGCATGTCTTCCAGCGGAACGGTATTGCTCGTGGTCATCATTTGTTTGCCCAAGCAAATTCTCTTGCAGTAGCGGTGATTGATGATGAACTGGCATTAACGGTAAAGTCTAATGTAGCGTTCGTAAAACCTGTAAAGGCGGGAGACCGGGTGGTGACGAAGGCTACCGTGCGTACACAGCATACGGAAAAAAATCGTACAATTATAGATGTTACTTCGACAGTAAATAATGAAGTAGTATTTACAGGAGAATTTGAAATGTACCGTACGAAAGGTGGAAACGAAACATGAAGCTAGCAGTAGATGGCATGGGCGGTGACAAAGCCCCACAGGCAATTGTAGAAGGGGTCATGCAGGCACTCGAAGAGCTTGATGATATAGAAATTTTATTATATGGCCGGGAAGATGCGATGAAACCATACCTAAAGGCACATCCGCGTCTTACAGTTATCCATTGCGAGGAAGTAGTAGAAGGTGATGACGATCCAGCCCGTGCTGTACGTCGTAAAAAAGATTCTTCCATGGCGCGGATGCTGGAAGCAGTGGCAGAAGGAACAGCGGATGCCTGTCTGTCAGCGGGCAATACCGGTGCGCTCATGGCGGGTGGCCTGTTTAAAGTAGGGAGAATTGAAGGCGTACAGCGGCCGGCTCTGGCCACTACCCTGCCGACGATTGACGGCAAAGGATTCCTAATGCTGGATTTAGGTGCCAATGCAGACGCAAAGCCGGAGCATTTACTCCAGTATGCGATTATGGGGGATATTTACGTGAAAAAAGTGCGTGGCTATTCTTCCCCCCGCGTTGGTCTGTTAAATATCGGAACAGAGGACAAAAAGGGAAATGAGCTGACAAAGGCAGCGTTTGAACTGCTGAAGGAAGCGGATATGCACTTTGAAGGAAATGTGGAAGCACGTGAGCTGTTAAACAGTGTAGCGGATGTTGTAGTGACAGACGGTTTTACAGGCAATATGGTGCTTAAAACAATCGAAGGTACAGCAGGCACATTATTTTCCATGCTGAAGGATGCTCTAACTGCTTCTACAAAGGCAAAGCTCGGGGCAGCTCTTGTAAAAGGTGATTTAAAAGTACTAAAAGAAAAGATGGATTATACAGAGTATGGCGGTGCTGCGTTATTTGGCTTAAAGGCGCCGGTTATTAAGGCGCACGGGTCATCGAATGCAAAAGCTGTACGCAGTGCGATTAAGCAGGCGCGCACGATGGTCGAGTACAATGTGTGTAAAACGATACAAGAGACGATTACAGAAGGGTAATCGATGGTAGCAAAGGGGAGCTGAAGATGACAAAAATAGCATTTATTTTTCCGGGACAAGGCTCGCAGCAAGTAGGGATGGGCGCAGAGCTTGCAGGAGTAACAGGAAGCAGCGAGACATTTTATGAAGCAGCAGATGCTGCGCTTGGTTTTGCATTATCGAAGCTGATGCTGGAGGGACCTCAGGAGGAGCTGACATTGACTTACAATGCGCAGCCGGCACTTCTGACAACTGGTGTTATGATTGCTAAACAGTTGATGGAACAGGGCATTAAGCCGGATTATACAGCTGGTCATTCATTAGGGGAATACAGTGCATTCGTGACGTCTGAAGTGATAACGTTCGAGGATGCCGTGCAAATCGTTCACAAACGTGGTTTATATATGGACGAGGCCGTACCGGCAGGAGAAGGGGCCATGGCAGCGATTTTAGGGATGGAATCTGCTGCGCTGGCACAGGTTTGTGAGGAAGTAAGCGCATCAGGCTTGACTGTACAGCTGGCAAACTTAAATTGCCCGGGACAAATCGTTATTTCAGGAACGAAAGAAGGCGTTGAAAAAGCCGGTGCTTTAGCAAAGGAAAGAGGGGCAAAACGCGCCATTCCTTTAACGGTAAGCGGTCCTTTCCACAGTTCTTTAATGCAACCGGCTGCACAAAAGCTGGCAGCGGCAATTGAGGAAGTGGAAATGAAAGAACCGGCTATTCCTGTCGTCAGCAATGTAACATCGGTGTTGCTTGAAGAGGTGGCAGAGATCAAGAAGGAAATGATCGATCAAGTATCCAGCCCTGTCCAGTGGGAGCAAAATGTCAAAACATTGCTCGAGCTTGGTGTGGATATCTTTATTGAATGCGGCCCGGGCAAGGTGTTATCCGGTCTTGTAAAGAAAATCGATCGCAAAGCGACTGTTTATAGTGTATATGATGAAGCGACACTGGCACAGGTCGTCGAGGCGTCTAAGGAGTGGACACAATGTGTTTAACAGGTAAAACAGCTGTTGTAACAGGTGGTTCCCGCGGGATCGGCCGCGCTATATGCATTGAGCTGGCAAAGCAAGGTGCAAATGTTGTAGTGAACTACAGCGGCAGCGAAGCAAAGGCAGCAGAAGTAGTAAGGGAAATTGAGGCGCTTGGAACAAAAGCGGTAGCAATCCAGGCAAATGTAGCAGATAGCGCCGCTGTCGAAAGCTTAATGAAAAAGGCGTTAGAGATGTTCGGTACGATCGATATTCTCGTTAATAACGCCGGCATTACCCGAGATAATTTATTAATGCGTATGAAGGAACAGGAATGGGACGATGTAATGGATACAAACCTCAAGGGTGTATTCCTTTGTACAAAAGCGGTTACGCGCCAAATGATGAAACAGCGTGCAGGCCGTATCATTAATATCTCCTCGATCGTTGGGGTAGCGGGGAACCCGGGGCAGGCAAATTACGTCGCTGCTAAGGCAGGCGTAATTGGACTGACGAAGACGACAGCACAGGAATTGGCAAGCCGTAACATTTTGGTGAATGCCATTGCCCCAGGGTTTATTACGACAGAAATGACGGATGCCTTACCAGAAGAAATCAAGGAAACGATGCTAAAGCAAATTCCGCTGGCAAAGCTTGGGCAGCCGGAAGATATCGCAAAGGCGGTTGTATTCCTGGCATCCGATAGTGCAAATTACATTACAGGACAGACCCTGCACATTGATGGCGGACTAGTGATGTAATGATACATATTTGAGGGGAGGTGACCGATTTGGCTACAGTATTTGAGCGTGTTTCAAAAGTAATCGTAGACCGTCTAGGCGTTGACGAGAGCGAAGTAAAAGTAGAAGCTTCTTTCCGTGAAGATCTAGGTGCGGATTCATTAGACGTTGTAGAGCTTGTTATGGAGCTTGAAGATGAATTCGATATGGAAATTTCAGATGAAGATGCTGAAAAAATCGCAACAGTTGGTGATGCTATCAGTTACATTGAAAGCAAAATCAGCTAATGATACAGAGGTACAACAACACGGAGATACGTGTTCTTGTACCTCTTTTTCATTATGAGAATGGTACAAGAAAGGAAAAACCTTTGCAAAACGTGACTTTTTATGAGAATCTCTTTGCGTTAACCGATACAACGAGGTAAACTAAACGTTAGAAACTGAGTAAGGAAGGCAGATTGTCCATGACGATAAGAAAAAAAGGAAATAATCAGAAATCTGGTGTATTCCCGGAAAAAGTTCGGGAGTCTTTTGACCAATTACAAAATGAATTGGACGTGACGTTCAATAATAAAAATTTGCTGTATCAAGCATTTACCCATTCATCTTATGTGAATGAACATCGTCGAAAGCTATTTACGGACAATGAGCGGCTGGAGTTTCTAGGAGATGCTGTTTTAGAACTATCTGTGTCAAAATTCTTATTTCAAAAATATCCGCATATGAGTGAGGGTGAGCTGACAAAATTACGTGCATCTATTGTCTGCGAACCGTCATTAGTTATTTTTGCGAATGAATTAGGATTTGGCCGGTATGTATTGCTTGGAAAAGGTGAGGAATTAACAGGTGGCCGTGAGCGTCCTGCGCTGTTAGCTGACGTATTTGAGTCGTTTGTTGGTGCACTTTATCTGGACCAAGGACTAGAACGTGTAGTAGCATTCCTGGAAAAAGTCGTGTTCCCGAAAGTAGAACTCGGTGCTTTTTCGCATGTGATGGATTTCAAGAGCCAGCTGCAGGAAATGGTGCAGCAATCGAACAACGGACTATTGCATTATGAGATCGTGGATGAAAAAGGACCGGCTCATAACCGTACTTTCATATCCCGTGTTCTATTAAATGAGCAGGAGCTTGGGGTAGGACGAGGCAAATCGAAGAAAGAGGCTGAACAGCAGGCGGCGCAAAGTGCGATGCAAATGCTAAAGCAGCAAGCACAAAAGGGGGAATAATATGTTCTTAAAGCGACTTGAAGTAATGGGCTTCAAATCTTTTGCAGAGCGTATTGGTATAGATTTTGTCCCAGGTGTAACCGCTGTTGTAGGCCCAAATGGCAGTGGTAAAAGTAATGTAACGGATGCAATTCGCTGGGTATTAGGTGAACAATCTGCGAAATCTCTGCGCGGGTCAAAAATGGAAGATGTCATTTTTGCCGGCAGCGAATCCCGCAAGCCGCTGAATTTTGCGGAAGTGACATTGGTTTTGGATAATACAGACGAACGAATTGCTGTACCTTACACTGAAATCAGTGTGACAAGACGTGTGTATCGTTCAGGTGATAGTGAATATTTACTTAATAGACAAACATGTCGCCTGAAGGATATTACGGACTTGTTTATGGATTCCGGTCTTGGAAAAGAAGCGTTTTCGATTATTTCCCAAGGACGGGTCGATGAGGTATTAAACAGCCGTCCAGACGACCGCCGTCTTATTTTTGAAGAAGCGGCAGGTGTGCTGAAATACAAGCAGCGGAAAAAGAAAGCGGAGCTGAAGCTTGTTGAAACCGATGAAAATCTTCATCGGGTGCTGGACATCCTCCATGAACTGGATCATCGCCTGGAACCATTGCAAATCCAAGCTTCAACAGCCAAGGATTATGTACGCATGAGCGCTGAACTAAAGGACTTTGATATTTCATTAATCGTCCACGATCTTTCTGTCTGTGCAAAACAGCTGGAAGCAATGCAGAAGGAATTTGCCGAATTAGAGTCAAATGAGCTGCTGCTGGCAGGTGAAATAAGCACAGCGGAAAAAAGTCTGCGGCAAGTACGAGCAGAGCTGAAAACACTGGACGGGCAACTGGACACTTCACAGGAAGAACTGGTTGAAGCAACGGCTGAAGTAGAACGCTGGGATGGTCGGAAGGCCTTAATGCATGAAAAACGTTCAAATGCAGAAAAGCATATGAAACAGCTGGAAGCCAGTCTGCAGACGGCAATGGAAGAAGCGGAGAAACACCGCTTGCAGGAGGCAGAAAAACGAGCGCTGTTTGCAGAAAAGCAGCAGGAAGTATCGACGTTAAAGCAGGCCATCAAGCAGCTTGAACAGGCATTGACACGTTCTGTATCCGAAATTGAAGAAGAGATTGAAACATCTAAAAATAAATATATTGATCTGTTGAATGAAGAAGCAACGGTTAAAAATGAACTGAAGCATATTGATCAGCAGCTGCAGCAGCAGCAGGAAACAGCGGAACGAATTACTGACCGTTCAGCCGGTATGCAAAAAGAATTGGAGCGTACGATTGCCGAAAAGGAAATTGTAAGTAAACAGCTAAATAAGCTACAGGAAGAGCTGCAGAAAAAGCTTGCTCTGTATACGGACATGCAACATTCCTTAAAGCAAGTATCTGATCAGTTGGACGAGAAGCAAAACCTTCTTTATAAAGCGTATCAGTACCAGCAGCAGCTAAAGGCGCGCCGCGAAACATTAGCGGAGTTGGAAGCGGATTTTTCCGGCTTCTTCCACGGTGTAAAGGAAGTGCTGCTGGCCAGAGATAAAGGAGAGTTAGCGGGCATTGAAGGGGCAGTTGCCGAACTGTTGCAAGTAACGGGGGAATATTCCCAGGCGATTGAAACAGCTCTTGGTGCGGCAAGTCAGCATATTGTGACGCAAAACGAGCAGCATGCACAGCAGGCTATTGCCTGGCTGAAGCAGCGCCGTGCCGGTCGTGCAACGTTTTTACCGAAGTCCGTCATGAAATCACGCCGCTTGAGCGATACACAAATCTCTGCTGTATCTAGCCACCCTTCGTTTGTAAATATGGCGTATAACCTCGTAACATTCGAGGAATCAAACCGTTCTATTGTAGAAAATCTGCTTGGTAATGTACTTGTTGCTGCAAACCTTGACGGGGCAAGCCAAATTGCCCGCATGCTCGGTTTTAAATACCGGGTCGTGACACTTGATGGTGATATCGTCAATGCAGGCGGCTCGCTGACAGGCGGTTCTGTTAAGCAGCAAACGTCTCTCTTTACACGAAAAGCAGAGTTAGATGACTTATCCGTGAAAATGGCTGAAATGGAGCAATCGATCCAATCGGCCGAACGTACTGTAGCGATTGAAAAGGAAAAGGTTTCTGCACTTCGTGATGATCTGGAGGAAGTGCGCCTGTTAACAGAGGAGCTGCGTACACAGGAGCAGCAGCAAAAATCCTCCTTATTAGAGCTTGATATGCAGGAGAAAAACTTACGGACAAGTGTGACACTTGCTACAAGTGAGCAGACCTCTATGTCAACGCGCCGTGAAACACTTGCTGAGCAAAAGGTGCAGGCGGAAAAACGTCTTCAGGAACTTTCAACTGAGCTGGCGGAGATTAATGAGCTGGTGGAACAGCTGACAGTTGCGAAGGCGCAGGGAGATACACAAAAAGATGTTCTCCGCGATCAGATCGGAGAGAAGCGTTCACAGCTTGCTGTTGCACAGGAACAGCTCTCACAACTGCAGCTGACAATAGCAGATGTGGCCGTGCATTTGTCGAAATCAAACGAATCAATCGAAAAAATTTCCCAGGAAATCGAATGGTTCCAATCAGATGCAGGGTTAAATGGTCCTTCGATGGAGGAAATTGAGCAATCGATTGTCGAATGGAGTAAAAAGAGACAAACTTTGCTCGATATCATAGCGGAAAAACGTGAACAGAAGGAAGCTATGCAGGCCAAACTGACGGCGATTGAGGAAGATGTGAAAGAGAAGCAGCGTATGCATAAAGGCTATGTGGAAGCGATTAATACATTGTCGATTAAACGCAGCCGACTGCAGTATGAACAGGCGGGCCTCATGACACAGCTTGAGGAAAACTATGAGCTGACAACAGAAGCAGCAGCTGAGTTAGCGGAAGAAATTGAAGATGTAGATCAAATGAGAAGAAAAGTGAAACTGCTAAAGCAATCGATTGAAGAGTTAGGGCCTGTCAATTTGGCGGCGATTGAGGAATTTGAACGCGTCCAGGAGCGTCATGCCTTCTTGACAGAGCAGCGCAACGATTTACTGGAAGCAAAAGAGACATTGCATGAAGCGATCAAAGAAATGGATGGAGAGATGTCCACACGCTTCCATGATACGTTTACGAATGTTCGTGCCCAGTTTAAAAATGTTTTCCGTGAATTATTTGGCGGGGGGCAGGCAGATCTTGTGCTGATCAATCCCGACAACTTATTGGAAACCGGGATAGAGATTGTTGCCCAGCCTCCTGGCAAGAAGCTGCAGAGCTTAAGCCTGCTCTCAGGCGGGGAACGTGCGCTGACAGCTATTGCTTTATTGTTTGCTATTTTAAATACACGTCCGGTGCCGTTCTGTATTCTGGACGAGGTAGAAGCAGCACTAGACGAATCCAATGTAATCCGTTACAGTCAATATTTGAAGAAGTTCAGTAAAGAGACACAGTTCATCGTGATCACCCATCGAAAAGGGACGATGGAGGGAGCGGATGTTTTATATGGCATTACAATGCAGGAATCCGGTGTATCGAAGCTTGTTTCGGTGAAATTGGAAGAAGATGTGCCTGTAGGATAAAGGAGTGTAGAAAATGAGTTTTTTTAAGCGATTAAAAGAGAAATTGGTCGGTTCCACAGAACAGGAAAAAGAAGAGCTTTTAGAAGAAATAGAAGTTCCTAAAGCAGAACCTGAAGTGCAGGATGAAGCGCCTGTTGACGAAGAGGCAGTGCAAGCCCCGGCAGTCGAGGAGCCTATTCAGGAAGAACCGCCTGTTACAGAAAACGTACAGGAAGAAGAGGAAGTTCCGGCAGCAGAATTGACTCCGGCAGTTGTTGAAGAAGAACCAGAGGAGGAAGAGGAGAAAAAACCTTCTGCCTGGTCTATCACACAAAAGTTCAAACTGGGTCTTGCGAAGACGCGTGATTCCTTTACATCAAAGGTGAATGATTTAGTCGCCCGTTACCGTAAAGTGGATGAGGATTTCTTTGAGGAGCTTGAGGATCTGCTTCTTCAGGCGGACGTTGGTTTTGAAACAGTAATGGAGCTGATGGATAAACTGCGCTTTGAAGTACAGCGGAAAAACATTAAAGATACAGAAGGCATTCAGACAATTATTTCTGAAAAGCTTGTTGAAATTTATGAGGCGGGGGAAGCGAATCTGACTGAGCTAAACATGCAGCCTGCCGGTGAGCTGACAGTCATTTTGTTTGTAGGGGTAAACGGCGTCGGAAAAACAACGACAATCGGTAAGCTGGCCCACCGCTTGAAATCAGAAGGGAAATCCGTGCTGCTTGCTGCAGGTGATACGTTCCGTGCGGGCGCTATCGATCAGCTTCAAGTATGGGGTGACCGTGTAGGCTGTGAAGTGATCAAGCAATCGGAAGGTTCGGATCCGGCTGCTGTTATGTATGATGCCATCCGTGCGGCCAAAAACCGCGGTGTTGATGTACTCATTTGCGATACAGCAGGACGTCTTCAAAATAAAGTAAATTTAATGAACGAGCTTGAAAAAGTGCATCGTGTTATTTCACGCGAAATTCCAAATGCGCCTCATGAAGTATTATTGGCGCTTGATGCAACGACTGGACAAAATGCATTAGTACAGGCGCAAATGTTTAAGGAAGCGACAAATGTGACGGGTATTGTGCTGACAAAGCTTGACGGTACAGCAAAAGGCGGTATCGTTCTGGCAATCCGCAACAAACTGCACATTCCGGTGAAATTTGTAGGGCTTGGTGAAAAAATGGATGACCTGCAGCCGTTTGATGCAGAACGTTACGTATACGGTCTGTTTGCTGAAGGTTTAGAAGCCGAAATGAAAAACATGGAAGACTAAAGGGAAGGGGCCGTCTGAAAGGATATTTTGAGACGGTCCCTTTGCTGGTGGCATGTTGATGCGTCCATCCGGGGAGCAATAATGGATTATAAGGAAGGCTTGAAGAGGGTCAGAAAGTTTTTACTTTCTGACCCTACTTTTTTCTATGTTTATCTAAATGACTGGTAGTGCAGGGGGATGATATAATGTACGCGGTGTTTTGGGGAGGATGGCAGGCTGT
>DEQA01000189.1 GCA_002359075.1 Planococcaceae bacterium UBA3378 | reverse complement strand
TTTGGGTGGTGATTGCGCGAAAATCGATCTTCATTGCGCGATTTTGTAACTCAATTGCGCGAATTCCACCACCTATTGCTCGAATTGAATAATAAGTCCTGGTGTTTAGTAATAATCTGCTTCGGAATGGTATACACAGCTCCCCGGGTATCACCTGTACGCTCCAAGCTCCGAAGCAGCCTGGTTGCCGCGTTGCGCGAATCCACCCTGCAGAACCGGCGAAAAGCCTTGTTTGTCATTGTCTCCCCAATTAGCAGACGGTAATCAGCAAGGGCGTATTCATAGGCATGCCTATCCTTCAGCCTGCAGGAGGGGCAAATAAATGTGCCGTGCTGAAAAACCATAAGTATGTTGAAATAACAAGCAGGGCACAGCACACCAGTCAAAAAATCGCTTTCGGTAAATGGCAATTTCCTGAGGGCAGGCTTGTGAAGCTTCATAAAATACTGATATACCGGCTCTATTTCCACATGACATGAAGCGTAGTGAGACATCGAGCTGGCAATCATGCTGGAAAGCCCGCTCATATGGAGAACTGGCACATCACCTGGAACGGTACCGATAATTGTCTGAGGATTCGCAATCACAACAAGGCCGATCACCGGTATGCCGCCAGCAAGCCTTTCCACAAGCCGGACGTGGCGCTTTACCTGTTCCACGGGATTATTGAAACTCTCCTGCATCCCATCAAACCGTGTGCGGAGCAGCTGAGATTTATCCTGTTCGATATCAAGCCGGCCGGCAATATTCTTTACTTCAATGCAGAAAAGGCAATGCTTTGTTATAAGCAAAATATCAATTTCATGCTGACTGTACGAAAAGCCTGAGATCCACCGGTATCCATCGTAAAGCTCCTCCAGTAGCCGAATCACCTGCTGTTCGCCTATATATCCGGCTGCAGCCCGGCTGTTTCGCTCTTCCCAATAAAGATATTGGACATGACTTTGCGGCAGTCTTCTGACAGCTGCTGAAAGCTGAAGATGCTTCATTTTTCCACCTCCGATCCCCATTCTACAAAAAGGAAAGGGGAGAAGGAATGCATTGCTCCAAATTAATAATTTCGGCGCCTTAACATAAGAAGACACCTCTGTAATAATTTGAATATTCACTCTAATCATCTCATAATAGCATTATAAGAAAAATGATAGGAGAGAGGGGAATGTATGAAAAAGCTGCTGTTCAGTATGTTTTTGCTTATGCTAATAGCGGGATGCACAGAGCAAAAATCGATAGAGATGCCGGATGATCTACCTGAATTTATAAAAGAAAGTGATTTTGAAAAAATCGATTGGGAACAAAAAGCGCAGGCGTTTGGCCGTGGGATGCTTGGGAATGAAGAAAAGACCGGCGTTATCGGGGCCGATATGCCAGCCGTCAACGGACAGAAGTGGATGTGGCATTTATGGGGGGCAGGTCCAACAGAACTGACAATTGCCGGCTATGAGCGGGAGACAAATACAGTCCATAAAGTATTGGACGGAGGCTGGAGCACTCATACGGGCGGACCGAATAACGGGGCAGATACACATGTCCCATCCTCTGTCGCTTTCCCAACCTCCGGAGAATGGGCAGTACTTCTTTATACGGACGGAGAGCTGTTTGACATTTTAGTTTTCGATCTCCCATAAGTACCTGGGTGTCTTTTGTAAAAATAAAAACGGCTGTTCAACGAAATGCTGAACAGCCATCTTTACACAAGTACAACACTTGCCATGAGCGCTAAATACAGACAGAAGACAAGTACGCCACTGAGCAAAAGCACCATAAGGCGGGGGGCCTGCCTGCTGAATGTTGCTGCCAGTAAAGCAGAACATACACCAGCAAGCAATAGGAATAATATGGCCATCCCATTCCACTCAAGCTGTACAGATGCATTCAAAGGAATTTCTTTGCCGTACGTAAGCATAAACAATCGTGAATGGTCTTCATCCATTTCCCTGGACGGTGGGGATAGCTGGCTAAAGGCGGCAGTAATACTAAAGATTAAAAAAATAACGATGCTTTCAAGCCGCACCCATTGTATTGGATTGAAGCCCGGGTCCTTTTTTAATTTTCGTTTGACCCAAAATCCGTTGATACCGGCATAAAATAATAACAGTATAACAAACAGGTGCTTAAATAAAAGACCCTGTCCGTAAGAGGAAGTCCATGAACTTGTATAATCATCAATTAACACGTTCATCAGCACGAGTCCGCTGATCGTGACAACGGTAAAGCAGAGAATGGCGACCGGTGTGAACCATGTAAGAAACAGCCGCCAATTCGCTGTATTGACAGCACGCCAGCTAATGATTATTAAAATCCCTGTCCATACGCTCATCGCCAGTAAATGAATCACATCACCGAGTAAGCCGCTAAATAAGTCGATTGAGCTCGCATGGCTTGACCAAGCGATTGTTACGATCAAAAGAAAGGTAAGGACAGCACCTGTTATATTGAATACAGCGTTTTCAAGCGACTTACACAGCCGGGTGGCCAGCAGTAATCCAACAGCCAGCACAAGCGTCCATCCCCATGCCTTTCCAATCGTAAAGCCTGTTAAGACAGAGAGAGCACTTTCTTTTGCACCTAATCTTGGAGCAAGATACAAAATGACCTGCAGGACCGGTATGAATGCAAACAGCGGGATGCCGGCCGTACAAAGAACGAGCAGGCGTCTTGAGTGATTGATCGCCGGCCGATATGTAGATGGGACCAGCCCGAGAAGAAAGCTGCCCATAAGAATTGAAAAGCAAAGGTATAAAAAGGTTTGACTAATGATAACGAGAAGCTGCATGTTTTATCTCTTTCTCTTCAGTAAAAAGAAGGCTCCTGCTACTATCAGCAGTACTAATAGCAAGGCAATACTGAACATGCCGGATGGAAATGATGATGTTTCCGTTTCTTCTTCATTATTTTCTTCTGCTATTGGCGCTGCCTCATCCTCAGCG
This sequence comes from Planococcaceae bacterium UBA3378, assembly GCA_002359075.1. GTDB lineage: Bacteria > Bacillota > Bacilli > Bacillales_A > Planococcaceae > Lysinibacillus_B. The sequence continues at coordinate 1,557 of DEQA01000189.1, read as the reverse complement.
GTGCCTGTTTCTTCTGCTGCCTCTTCTGTTGCATGCGTCTCGACCGCAAACGTAAACTCACCTTCCATCGGATGTCCGTCTGCACTGATACTGCTCCATTTCACAATATAAGACCCATTTTCCAGCGGCTCGGCAAGCGTCCCTGTCATCACGCCATCCGCAACAGAAATACTGTTAAATTCGATTGCTTCATTATTTTCATCGATCAGCTCCACGGTACTGCCTTGTTCAATCTGCCCTTCAAACGTGAGGGTGATTTCTGTCAGCGGCTCTGTGATCGTTTCCCCGTCTGCCGGATTTGTGCTTTCTACATGGGTATGGGCAAAGGTATGTCCCGCCGCACTAAACATCACTGCGAAGGTAAATAATGCTGCTATAATTTTCTTCAATGAACTATGCCTCCTATAAAAGTGAATGGAAAAGAAGGAATCTGTCACTTCTTTTTCTATTTATCAGTGTAAACAATAAATGTGAAGTTTAAATGAAATAAGACCAGCATTTTTCATAAAATAATGATAATAGCATCCATGGTTTCATAGCTTACTACTTATAAAATAGTAGGTCTTTCTTAAAATTTGTTTTATAGTAATAATAGAGAGAATATTCTTACATAAAGGGGAACTGACATGAAAACATATCGCATCGCTGTTATTGAAGGGGACGGGATCGGCAAGGAAGTCGTTCCTGCTGCTATAGAGGTACTGGATGCTGCCGCTGAAATAGACGGGGGATTCCAATTTGAATGGACGCATTTTCCGTGGGGATGCGATTATTATTTGGAGCACGGCAACATGATGCCGGAGAACGGAATTGATATTTTAAAAGGCTATGACCAGATTTTTCTCGGAGCGGTCGGCATGCCGGAGCTTGTACCGGACCATATTTCATTATGGGGTCTGTTGATTAAAATACGGCGTGAACTGAAACAGGCTATCAATGTCCGGCCCGCCAAGCTGCTTGCCGGGCTTGACTCTCCGTTAAAACATCCGCGCGATTTTGATATAACGGTAGTCCGCGAAAACTCGGAAGGCGAGTACTCTGACAGCGGCGGCCGTATGCATCAGGGGGCCGATGAGATTGCAATCCAAAATGCCGTGTTCACCCGGAAAGGGACGGAGCGGGCGATGCGCTATGCGTTTGAGCTCGCGAAAAGTTCGCGCGGACATGTGACAAGCGCCACAAAATCCAATGGTCTTACATACTCCATGCCGTTTTGGGATGAGGTCTTCGAGGAAGTAAAGCAGAATTATCCGGATATTGATACAGCGGTAAACCATATTGATGCGCTCGCCGCCTTCTTCGTGATGAAGCCGCATCAGTTTGACATCATCGTCGCATCGAATCTGTTTGGGGACATTTTAACAGACCTCGGCGGTGCGATTATGGGCAGCATCGGGATTGCCCCTGCTGCGAACCTCAATATTGAACGGGAATACCCATCCATGTTCGAGCCTGTACACGGCTCAGCACCGGATATCGCCGGAAAAGGCATCGCGAACCCGATCGGCCAAATTTGGACGGGCAAAATGATGCTCGACTTCCTTGGACACCAGGAAA
>DEQA01000160.1:3528-5228 GCA_002359075.1 Planococcaceae bacterium UBA3378 | reverse complement strand
AACCTCTTCTATTCCTTTTTCAACAGCTTATTAGATAATAGTAACCCAACAGCCCCAACTAAAAGGAAAACGATGGCGCGCACCAGCAGATCAAGTGACGATAGATCAAAGAATATTAACTTTCCGATGGCAAGAACAAGCAAGACAAATCCTGTTTTGCTCATGACATGGAGCACCTGCATTCTGCCGATTAAAATAAAGCCTGCTGCAAAAGCAAATAATAGGCATGTTGCAAAAATGACATATAAGAATGCCGGCAAATAGCCCATTTCCGAGATGAAATACGCCATATTCCATAAATTAACGAGCAGGATCAGCCAGCCGACAATCAGCAGCTGTTCAAACCGGGGCTGTATATATTTTGCATACCGGTTATATATAGCTCCCTTGTAATATAAGTCTAAAATCAGCGCTCCCCACACACCTATATAAATAAGGTGCATAGCAAACTGTAAAAGGGTGCTCTCATAGATAGAAACAGAGGTCCAGACGATTAATGTACAGAAGCTCATCATTCCTACAAGTAATACGGGCAGGGCCATACCGACAATTTTAGATGGTGCTATAAGTACAGCAGCACAGCTCAGCGCAATAAATGAAATCGTAAAGTACAACGTCGTGCTATCGGAAATATATAAGGTATCCATTTTTGCTATGAAAAGCACAATAATCCAAAACGTTGCATTTCTTGTGATTTCCCCCCAGTATATTTTCCCAAGCCACACTGATAGAAACGACTCGGCTTTTACCTTCTCACTGCTATAAATCGCTATAATAAAATACAGAATGGAGAAGATATGCATACTTAGCTCCACCCCATCTGCTAATTGATAGCCAATATAAATAAACAAGGTTGTAAAAACTAAAAGAGCAGTATTGGTTATTTTCATAACAGGTGCCTGAGTACGCACTCCCAGCAAAATACCGATGAAGGCGGTAGTTAGGACCATGAATGTCCTCCAGTCACCGTCTACATCCAAGACAAGCAGTCCATTTATAATACTGACTATGCCGATTGCTGAGAAAATATCTGTTAAGCTGTTCTCTCCGCGCTGTTTCATCCAAAAGGCGATAGTAGCTATACTGATGGCAGTGGTCGCAAAGAAAAGGATTTTTTCTGTCTGCTCTCCTGAGAAGATATGCAGAAATGTCACGCCCAGGACGCCAAAGCTATACAGTAGTCCCTCTTGAATTTTCGGCCATTTTCTTCCCTCTTTCGTGAAAATCCAGCCTGTAAAGAACGTCATTACAATAAGGAGCCAACCAAGCGGATATACCGGAGACTCCCCTTCTCCCATAGCATATAAAATGATAGTGGATAATCCGGTGAACAGCGCTGTCATATAGAGCGCCTTCCACTGTTGATGCTTTTTCAGGACGACCTGGATAGCAATAAAGAGGATCACGACAAAACCAATAACAAACAGTGAATCAAACTCCATATATTCAAGTAAATACGGTAGTAGAAGCGAGGTAAACATGACAAAAACCGTCAACCCCTCACTACCTTTCCAATAGCACAGGAAAATACCATAAATAATATAAGCCAGCGCGATAAATAATGCTGCTGTTGTAGAGATCACGCCGTATATCAATACAGCTGCCGCAGTTGCCAATACTCCGACTGCAAACGATCCCCCGTATAGCGCTGTGTGCATGGCACGTACGCTTTTTCTCTTCTTTTCTAAAAATAGTGCCAA
>DEQA01000160.1:0-3432 GCA_002359075.1 Planococcaceae bacterium UBA3378 | reverse complement strand
AGGACAAATATAAACATAAAGACTTTCGGCAATACAGCAACGAGCTGCTCCTCAAATGATTTTTTTACTTTACCGGATGCTTTTGGTTCAATCGAACGGTCCTGACTTGCCAGTTTAGGAAGGGGTATACTTTCCCGCTTTACGATCGTTCCGTTATCTTTTGGTTTAGGTGTTGCTGCCTTTTCCGCAGCTATATTTACCCGCGGCTGTTCTTTTAATGCGGCAATCTCCTTCCGTAATAACAGTACTTCCTCCTCAAGGATTTCAACCCTTCGCTGCCATTGTTCATCCATATATCCACCTTCTTTATCTATAATTTCCCAATTTTATCATAACAAAATTCCCCTGCAGTCAACATAGGTAAAAGGTATTCTTCCCCACACTTCAAACATGTCTCTGCTATTTTGCAGACGACTCCCTCTTCTAGACTCATACGTATTTTATAAGCCCACTGGTTGAATGGGCACGATAAAGCTTTATTATTATATTCGAATAGGCAAACTGAATGAACTCTTTTTCTATTTCACATTTTTCAAGTATCCTGTAATGATAGAACGCTATAAAAAAAGAAAGCCTGTAGAAACAGACTTTCTCTTTAAATATATTAATACGATTACTTATCAAATAATGCCTTGTATTCCCCGTAGCCTTCTTCCTCCAGGCGCTCAACCGGCACAAAGCGCAATGCCGCTGAGTTTATGCAATAACGCAGACCCCCAAGCTCTTTTGGTCCATCCGGGAATACATGCCCCAGGTGGGAGTCAGCTGTTTTACTGCGCACCTCAACACGGCGCATGCCAAAGGATGTATCAAAATGCTCCGTAACTTCCGGTGCTTCAATCGGTTTTGAAAAAGACGGCCATCCACACCCTGCATCATATTTGTCTTTCGAGCTGAATAATGGTTTGCCGGAAACGATATCGACATAGATGCCCTCTTCAAAATGCTTGTCATATTCATTTTGAAACGGTGGTTCCGTTCCGCTTTCCTGTGTTACATAATATTGCAATTCCGTGAGTTCTTTTAGTCGCTTTTCCTTATCCATTTGAATTCCCCCAATGTTTTTCAATGAATGCTGCCCGGCCTGATCCGACCGAATAGCGATTGTAGTGTGCTGGATTTTTTCTGTAATAATGCTGGTGGTACTCTTCAGCAGGATAGAACGGCTTCGCTTCGCGAATTTTCACGGCAATTGGCGCCTGAAACTTCCCGGAAGCCTCCAGCTCCTTCTTTATACGTTCAGCAGTCTCCTTCTGCTCCTCATTATGGTAGAAAATCGCCGTCGTATAAGATTCTCCCCGGTCATAAAACTGGCCGCCTGCATCTGTCGGATCAATCAGCGTAAAGTAAAGTCTCACTAAGTCCTCATACGGATACACTTGTGGATCAAACGTAATTTGTACCGCTTCTACATGACCGGTTGTTTCGCTGCATACTTGTTCATATGTCGGATTTTCGACATGCCCGCCGGTATATCCCGAAATGACACTTTCAATTCCCGGCTGCTCGTCAAATGGCTTGACCATACACCAAAAACACCCTCCTGCAAATGTTGCTACTGCCATGTATTTCCCCTCCTATTCTGCTGGAACCACTACTTCCAATACAATATGGTCTTTTGGTAAATCAATTTCCTTTGCCCTTACACGTGAACCTGATGCGATATTGATGCGTGACAAGTCTACAAATATTTCTTCGTCATTTGGGATGACTGTAATCCAGGACGGGAAATCGATCGAGTCCTGCATAAGCTTCAGCACCGTCTTGGGCGGGATATTCAGCTTCCCGACATTCACTGCCGTTTGCTTTAAAACAATATTCCCTTCATCAACAACCGGATCGAAGTCCATCGCAATCGGCACGTCCACCCCAAATACAGTCAAAGTACTGAAAAGCTGTATTTGTTCATTTACCTCAACTTCAACAGGCAGCGGGGATTTATTGAGGCTATCGCCTAAATACTGCTTGGCGATTGCCTCAAATTCCTTTGCTGTTGTCTGGACGGTAATCACATTCCCTTCGATCTCTGCTGATTTAGGTCTCGCTATATCTTCTGTATCGGCTGTTGCCAAATACACTATTCCTGCTATCGCTAATACGATAGCCCCGGCCAATGTAAAAAAGGCCATTTTCCATAAATTCACAACTATCACTCCTCAAACCCAATCCGTCCTGCTGACATCTCCTCAATATCGCATACTTTCATATACTGAATGATTCTCGCCGTCATCCGGTCATATCCGCTTGCATTAGGATGAAAGAAATCAGTATGGTATACCATTTCCTCATTTGTCTCAAATAAATCCGAAGTTGGAACAAAACATGCATTTTGATCATTAGAAGCAATTTGAGCAATCGTCATATTCCATTCATCAATGATTGTTTCAAAAGGGGTATATTCATCCGTAATGATCGAAAAAGGATTGTAAAAACCGATTAAAACAATGGGTACTTCACTGTTTCGTTTGCGGATTTCTTCTACAATTTTCCGGTAGCGTTCTTCAAATTTCACCATTTCTTTATCGAACATTTCCTTCTTTAAGGAGAAAAGATCCTTTTTTACGATCTTCATCACATCATTCCCCCCCATTGTCACAGTCACCAAATCAGCTTCTGCCAATTCCGCATCATAATGACCTTTTTTGATAAGTGCTAACAACTGATCACTGCGTCGGCCATTTTTCCCACGATTATCAAGCACTACTTCTGAGACAGCCGGCCATTCTTCAATCGCTTGGGAAAGACGTTTCGTATAGCCATGTTTTCCAGTTTCGTCCCCAATACCTCGTGTCAATGAGTCACCTAAGGCCAAGTATTGAATAGGCTGGGCCCCTGTTTCTTTTCTTGATCCCCATTCCAATTGGAAAACAGATTCCATTAGTTCCCTCAGCTTGCTCTTGTCCTCTGCTTCTTCTATTTGCTCGGCAATTTCTTCAGGTGTATAGGTCTCAATGCTTTCTTCTTCCTCTTGTACATTTTCTTCCGGCGGATTGTTCGCAGGCTGAGCCTCATCTATTGTAATATAATTGCATCCGGAAAGGACGGCTGCCAAAATTCCTATTGCTAACAATCTCCACATGTTAAAACTCCCTTAACCACGATGTATTTCCATTATAAATTCCGTTACAGCATATGAAAAGCACACGACCTTATAATACTGAAAATATTCTGCTGCGCTTGATCGCTATTTAAAATTTTTGTTCTCTTTTATATTATGGTCATAACTCCTTAAAGCTTAACATTTCCTAAGCGGTCATCACTGCCCATTAAGCACCGGGTGAACTTGTCCCTATCTCTTCAACATACTCTCTAATGTATACAATTATTTATTCTTGAAAGTATTGTTTATGTCTCCATAACCAATACCGAATGATTATACAGCTACTTACTATGTCAAAATATTATCTAATAAGAAAAGAGTATCAATTTCTT
>DEQA01000257.1 GCA_002359075.1 Planococcaceae bacterium UBA3378 | reverse complement strand
ACAATCCAGTCACTGCGGACGATGAAGCTGTTGAACACTTCGTCTGTCGTAATGGTCACATCGACTTTTTCACCGAAAGGATAATCAACAAGCTGGTCGAACGGCTGGATTTTAACCTCGTACAGCGTTTTGGAAGGGTCCAGCTTATCCTGTTTATTCATCTCATCATACCAGAGGGATTCAACTGCCGGGATTTCCTGTTTTTCAAGTACTGTCCCTTCGATCACCAGTTCATCTTCCTTGCCGGCACGGACCGTGATTTCGGCCTTTTGCTGCGGCTCTACACGCTGCCATTGCTGTTCGTCAATATATGTGACAATGCTTTTGTCCGCTGCATAGATAATGAAGGTAATCGTATCGCCGTCCTGCACGATGTCCCCGACAACGCCGTCCACCGGTGTTGCCAGTGCCTGGTCTGTAACCAGCTCGTTCATCATTGCATCCAGAATCTCGATTTCGCGTTCTGTTTCTGCAATATGGCGGCGGATGATTGCTTCACCCTCTGCCGTTGGTGTATTTTGGTCAATGCCAAACTCTAACGTCAAATCAATATTCCACAGCCCTGAGCTGCCAAGCGTTGTGCTGTCAGCAGCAGTAGAAGGGCTGGAGGAGCCGGATGCTCTGGAAAGATCAGAGAGGATATCCTCCAGCTCTGCCAATTCCGTCTCATAGGCATCTCGTTCGATTTCCAGCTTTTGCTGTTCTTTTTCTACTGCATCTGATTTATAAATGGCCAGCTCCTGCTGGGCATTTACAGACTCCCCGCGCTGGACAAGCACTTCTTCGATCGACTGGACCGGAGCTGCCAGCCGCAGATCGTCATTTGTTGCGAGGATTCCTTCTTTATCCAGCTCTTTTGTATGAATCCCGCTGGCTGCATACTGGATATCATTTATATAGTAGGCTTTTTGGATAACGTCATTATTTTTCAGCGCTAGGTAAGCGTTAACTACGACGAGTACTGCCGCGATGAGCGCAAAAATTTTAAACTTTTTATTGATCACCATCAGCCCAGCCCCCTTTGAATCCAGTCAGCAATCGGCAGGATACTGATTCCTGCGACAAGAAGAGCCAGCACGACCTGGATGCCAATCAGCTTCAGAAGCAGGGCACGTTTACTTTCTTCCTCCCATTGTGAAAGGAATGTGTATTGAATCACAACCGTTAGAATAGTCGATACGGTCAGCTGGTTCATGAAGTATAATAGAAAATCATCCTGGTACAGGTAGGCAGTCATCGGAGCTAATGAGAAAAATGTGAGGGGTGTAGAGAAGCCCGCAATCACAAATACGATGAATGTAATAACCTTTTCCAGCAGAATAAATAAAATGACATAAAGCTGTACAGTTTGAATCCATTTAAAAGGCAAATCCGTCAGAACGTGCAGCACATATGTAAGAATAAAATAGTAAAAAATAAAATATAGGACAGCCCATAAAAGAGCTCCTCCGAGGGAAATCAGCCGGGCGAATTGATAACGGTCATCAAGGCCATTCGCCAGAAGTGCCGTCAAGCCCTCCGTATGCATCCCCCAAATGTTTCGTACGGCAAAAAACAGCAATGTGGTAAAAAACAAAACCCACAAAGATCTTCTGTAGCCGCGAACTTTCTCGTATTCGTCCCCATGCTCGAGTGCGTAAGTTAATGAGGATGGGTTGAAGAGAAAGTGCCAAAAGCGGTATTGTAATACCATGTGTACCATCCTTTCTAAAAAAAGTAGACCTCTACCTGTGTTTCCCCACATTTCTATATCCTAAACAGATTTAATAGTAGAGTAATAGAATGAAAAACGGGCTCTTATAGAGAACACAACTCCTATTATAACCTCTTTTTTACATTCCTCAATTATCTACCTTATAAAATAGTAATAAATATATGGTTAAAACTGTATTAAGGGTCTTTTGTTTCGTGTAAAATGGAAAATGTATACTGAACAGTAGGAGGCTATAAAATAATGAAAGCTTCATATTATAAATTTGTAGCTGCAGCCACGCTCGCGGCAGCAGCGATTGCCTATGTAGCGGAAGTGCCGGCAAATGCAGCTGTACCGTTTAAAGATCTGCAAAATGTAGGAGATCATTATGCAGCGATTGACGAGCTTTACAATCTTCATATTATTGACGGGCGTACATCGACAACTTTTGCCCCGCATGAGGCGGCAACACGTGAGGAACTTGCCCTTTTCATTGCCAATGCGTTAAAGCTTGATACGAGAAATGTAAAAGATCCCGGCTTTACAGACGTCCCTAAAAACAGCAAATACTATGGTGCAATTGCAGCGCTGAATGCGAAGGGGATCATTAAAGGCTATAGCAATAAAACATTTAAGCCAAAAGACACCGTAAAACGTGCCCAGGTGGCAAAAATGCTCGTCCTTGGCTTTGATTTAGAGCTTTCCGGCTCTGCCACAACAAAATTTAAAGACGTCAACAGCCTCAAAGATACAGATACACGCCGCTATATCCAAACGCTTGTACAGCACGGTATCACCCAGGGCACAAGCGCGTCCACGTTCAGTCCGGAAGCTCCGGTCAAGCGCGCACAGCTTGCCACATTTTTAAAACGCGCCATCGACTCGACAACAGCCGACCTTGAAATCATCGGTATTGAATAACAGGATAAAACTACCTGCCTTCAATAGAAGAAAGGTAGTTTTTTTGTGGAGAAAAACCTAGCATTTGGAAGAAATTTGGGCGTTTGCATAAATATCC